>CAZEKU010000014.1:0-15966 GCA_964512935.1 uncultured Oscillospiraceae bacterium
AGGGGACAGGTTTTGCGGGAGCAAAAGCTGGGGTGGAAAAACTTTTCTTTCAGGGCCACCCGGTTTCTTTTGGTTACAAAAGAAATGGGGTGGAGCACTCGTTACTTAATCCTAAACCCTTGCAAAATGTTGGCACCGAAAACCACACCCTAATAAAAAATGAGCACCGCTTAAAAAACGGTGCTCATTTTATTTTTTAAAACACGAAAAACTCAGCCCTGCTCCTTAGCCCAAATAAGAGCCTTCGCAAGCTGATCCGCACAGGAGGTGCCCCTGCCGCCACAATCGTTTCCGAGAAGTCTCGAAATAATGTCGTCGGCTTTCCATCCCTCAAGAATTTTCGGAATTGCCTGAAGATTTCCGGGACATCCACCAAAGAAAACAATGTTGCGAACAGTGCCGTCAGCTTCCATATCAAAACTGATTTTTTTAGAGCAAGTACCTGTGGTTTTGTAATCGTAATGCATTTTTCATTTCTCCTTTTTGTAAATGTGAATATCAAAGGCAACCTCAGTCAAAAGACTTTCGAGCACTGAAAGCTTTTCGGCACCCTTTGCAGAGGTTTTCCAGTAATACGGTGTCATTTGGAAAAGCGCAAAAATATCTTCCTTTGTTTTAATAAGCGTTTCATAGCGAACAGACCTTGTTTCAAGGTGCTCAAATCCGTCATAGGGAGTATCCTGTTCACGATTTTCATAGGGCGAATCGTAAATTGCGGATTTAAGTTGCCAAAGATGCCTTGCGGCAGGTACAACATAAATATAGTATCCACCGGGTTTGAGCACACGCCGATATTCGTCGATGCTCAAAGGACTGAACACATTCAAAAGAATGTCAAAGGAATTGTCGAAGGTAGGTATATCAAAAACCGACGCCACCGCAAATTCAATATTGCATTTGCGCTTTGCAGCCCTTTTTACAGAGGGCCTGCTTATATCAAAACCTGCGATTTTTGCTTTAATAAAGCGGTTTTTTAAGGTTTTTGCAATGCCTTGAGTATAGTAACCCTCACCGCAGCCGCAGTCAAGTAAAGCACAGTGCTCATCATCCGAAAGCTCTGTTACAATCTCCTCAAGAGCAAGCAAAAGCGGCTCATAATAACCCTTGTCAAGGAATGCGGAGCGTGATGCAGCCATCTCCTTGCTGTCACCGGGAACTTTGGAATTCATCTTATTAGGAGGCAAAAGGTGGACATAGCCCTCTGCCGAAATATCAAAGCTGTGACCATGCTCACATTTGAGCATACGCTCGGACGAAATAAGCTCGCCCTTGCAAATAGGACATCTGAAAAGACTGTTCATCTTATAAAAACAAATACCAAAATCCCGAAATGCGCTGCCATGAGCAGCGGAACGAGCACGGTAAATTTAGTATGCTTCGTTTTGTGACGGAAAAGCTCCATTCCGAAAAAAGCGCCAAAGGCTCCGCCAATGGCGGCAATGCTCAAAAGTGCCTTTTCGGAGATTCGCCACATGCCCAGTTTAGCGAAAAGCTTATCCGCACCGTACATTAAAAATGATACAAGATTCACAGCAAGATAATAGATAACAAAAGGTTTCAACTATTTAAAAACCCCTTTCAAAAAAAGGTCTTTTTTATTTTAACATTTATATCGAAGAAGGTCAAATTTTAAAGCACAAAAACAACTCCAAAACCAAGAGCCTCCATTTTTTCGGCAAATTCCACCGCAAATTCGGTGGGGACAATTGCTTGAGCACTTCCCGCAAAACCGCCTCCGTGAACTCTTACACAACCCTTTTCGCCGAGGATATCTTTTGCTGCAAGAATTGCTTTTTCAAGAAGATGCTGAGGCTCGTTTTCGGAAACAATATTTTTGAGATTATCTTGGGAGCTTTGAGCGGATTCACGGTAAATTTCAAGAAATTCTTCAAAATCGTTGTTCTGCAGAGCATAAACTGCGTCTACGACACGACGGTTTTCCTCATAAAAATGGAGCGCACGCATAACCGCCCTTTCACCGCATTTTTGACGAAGCAGCGGAAACTGTGCATAAAACTCCGCAGCGTCTGCCTCGGAAAGAAGGTTATGTCCCATATTCCATGCAACAAATTCCATATCCTTTACAATTTGAGCATAGTCCTCGGTGAGGTCACAGTGACTTTTTCCGCAGTCAATAATCGCAAGGCTGTATCCGAATTTTTCAATATCAAAATCAATATTTTGATATTGAGGCATTTCCGGATCGGAAAAATCCGCAAAAACCGTTCCGCCTAAAGCGCAGATAAGCTGATCCATAAGTCCGCAAGGCTTTTTAAAATACTCGTTTTCCGCAAATTTTCCGAACTGTGCAATGCGCAAAAGAGGGACGCTGTTTTGAAAGAAAAGTCCGCTTATAATTTTCCCGATAAGAACTTCAAAGGCTGCGGAGGAGGAAAGCCCTATTCCAATAGGAATATCGGAGCTTATTTTTGCGTTAAATCCACCGAAAATATTTCCGCTTTCAATAAAGCAGTGCATAATTCCTCTTACAAGAGCAATAGGTTTTCCTATTTCGGAATCTCTCGGTTCGGTGTCGCCTATTTCAACATCAAAGCTTTCAAAACCCTCGGATTCAATATGCAGGGTATCAGTGCCGTTTTGTTCCGCAAATGCAGTTATGCCCTGCTCAACCGCAGCGCCTAAAACAAATCCGCCCTGATGGTCGGTGTGATTTCCGCAAAGCTCAGTTCTTCCGCTTACAAAAAATGTCGCCATTTCCCCACAACCTTTCCGAGATATTTGCATTTTATATGATACACGGCAGAAAAATAAATGTCAAATATCTTTGTGATCAAGAGGAATTAAATTTTGGAAAACAAAAAAGGACCGTTTAAACGGCCCTTTTTTCTGTTTCGCAACACAAAAGCCTAAAACGGCTTAAAGTTGGTGCAGATGATGGGACTTGAACCCACAAGTCATTGCTGACACTGGAACCTGAATCCAGCGCGTCTGCCGATTCCGCCACATCTGCATTTATCTAAGGTATTTTAACATTATAAATAAAAAGTGTCAAGCAAAATTAAAAAAACCGCTAATATTTTCAATGTTTTTGTCAAAACTAATGACAAAGCTATTGAAAGGAATGAAAAGCAAATGTTTATAAAAAGAATTTTCTCGATTTTGCTTGCATTTTTGCTCATAATCAGTTTCACAGGCTGTATGAACAGAGATGATGACGAAAACCCCTCCGATATCACAGGTCAGGATGAGCTTGTTATATACCATAACAGCACAGACCTTGCTCCTATGCTTATGGCTCTTACGGAGGAATATTCAAAGGCAACCGGTAAAAAGCTGACAGCAAAGCTTTCCGGAAATGATTTTTTGGGAGAAATCGAATCTAAAAAAGCGGAAATTTATGTGGTGGATACCGATTCGGATCTTTCAAAATGGTATTCCGGTGGATTTTTTAGCGATTTTTTAAACGAAACAGGTTTTTCCTCTGTAACAACAAAAATCCCTTCGGGACTTCAGCTCAACCCCGAGGGAATAGGTAGCTACGGAATTCCGCTTATGCTTGAGGGCTACGGCTATATCTTCGATAAAAATATGCTCGAAGATCTTTTCGGAAAGGAAAATTCCGAGGCTCTTGCAGAGGATTTGAAAAAATGCTCCTTCACCGAGTTTGAAGGCTTTGTTGCAGCAGTGGATACCTATATTTCAGCACCCTCCGGGGCAAAAATTACTCTGAACGGAAAAAGCTATGCTTTTCTTCCGGAAAAAACCGGAAAAGCAGCCCTGCTCACAGGTGTTTTTTCGCTCAACAGCGAAAGCACAAGAACAATGGAACATCTTTTAAGCGCAGCTCTTTCCGCAAAATTTCAAAGCCGCTATGATGTTATGACTGCACCGACCGAAACCGTATCCGCAACCGAGGATATCTTTGCCGCATATATGGAGGTGCTCGATCTTCACACAAGCTATATCGCAGGCGCAAAGGGAAGTATTTCAAGAGGCGATGAGTTTGTGGGTGGAGATTACAACTATTCCACCTCAATCGACCTTTTTACAAAGGGAAACGCACTTTTTTATCCGGGAGGAACTTTCGACAGAAAGGATTTTGAACTTTCCACAGAGGGTTTCGGTGAAAAACTCGATATAATCCCGATGAAACTTCCCCTTACGGATGAAAATATAACCGCAGCGGGAATGACTGCCGAAAAGCTTCAAAGCTCAATTGTAATCTCAAGCAGATATTACCTTGCGGTAAATCCTAAAGCAAGCGAAAATACTTTGAGTATCGCAAAAGATTTTATAAACTGGCTGTATAACGATGAAACGGGAAAAACCGCTTATTCAAATATATTCGGCGGAATCCCCTTTAATTATGAATATCTTATGGGCGAAAATAGCTCCGAAAGTTCTTCAAATGAACAGAGCAAAAGTGCTGCCGAAAATTTCAAAAACGAGGAAAATCCCTCCGAAAATATTCCGGAAACCCTTGGCCCTATGAATCCGAGTCATAAAATTTCAAACAGCCTTATGAATTCCGTTGCAAAATATTATGCAGAAGGAAATTGGATTCCTAACCTCAGCTTTTCACTTCCTGCGGATTTTATCGAAAAAATCCTCGGAGAGGGTCTTTCGGATTTTTGGGGAATGGAAACATGGTCGGATTCCGACCGCAAAAACTTTACCGATATAGTCATAAACGGATGGAAAGACCGCATCAACAACGAAAATTCAGCCGTAGGCTGATAAAAAAGCCCCTTGCAAAGCAAGGGGCTTTTAAACATATCTTAATTATAGCTTCGCATAACCGAAACAACTTTTCCGAGAATATCTACGGAATCAACAATGATCGGTTCATAATCATCGTTTTCGGGCTGAAGACGGAAATGTCCGTCCTCCTTATAAAAACGCTTTACGGTAGCGGAATCTTCAACAAGCGCAACAACAATCTGACCGTTTTGCGCCTCGGGAGTTTTTCTTACAATAACGATATCTCCATCGAGAATACCGCATTTTATCATTGAATTTCCGTGTACATAAAGTGCAAAAAGGTCGGAGGTATCTCCCGCAAAGGGAACATATTCTGTAACCTCCTCCTCCGCAAGAATAGGTGAACCTGCGGCAACATGTCCTACAACGGGAACTGTTCCGGGCGGAGTTGTGCTCTTAATACTTATGGCACGGTTTTGATTTTCACCCATGGAAATTTTACCCTCTGCCTCAAGCTCTTTAAGATAGCGATGAACGGTGGAGGTGGATTTTATCTCAAGTTCCGCACAAATTTCACGAACTGTCGGAGGATATCCGTGTTCGCTTATAAATTCAGTCATATAATTCAAAATAGCCTCGGCCTTGCCTGCCATTAAAAAACACTCCTCTCTAAAATTATCCATATACATTATAGCACATATGTTCTGATTTGTAAACATATGTTCTCAAAAAATTCACAAGTTAATATTTTCCTTTAACAAAAACCGATATTTCTTTACGGGTTGTTAACTTTTACTTAACAAATAAAAAAATAATGGTGGTATAATATAGATGTACTCAAAAAGAGCCGCAAACTTTTTGAGCTACACCCTCCTCAAAAACTCAAACTAATTGACTTACAAAAAAAGAAAAGAACACCGAGCCTGACCAACTCGGTGTTTTTTTCTTTGCGAAATTTTTTTGAGAAAAAAAGTACTTTATTTTTAACAGAAGTTGTTGTATAATGTATTTGGATAATTTTCCTCAAAAATAAAAACGGAGGATATAAAATGCAGGATTTTAGTCTTAAAACAAAAGTTTATTTCGGCGAAAACGCATTGGATCATCTTCTTGATAAGGATAGCAAATGCGCATTTATCGTAGCCGATCCTTTTACCGTAAAAAGCGGACTTATAAAACTTGTTACCGATAGACTTGATGCAACAGATGTTCCCTATCTTGTCTATGACGATGTCGTACCGGATCCCCCTATGGATAAAGTAATAGTAGGTGTTAAAAAAGCTCTCGACCTCCGTCCGGACTGTATTATGGCAGTGGGCGGCGGAAGCGCAATAGATTTTACAAAAGCTGTAAAAATGTTTGCCCATAGAGCAGATCCCACCTTTGATCCGCCTTTTGTAGCAATTCCTACCACAAGCGGAACCGGTTCCGAAGTAACCGAGGTTTCCGTAATAACCGACCCGGTTAAAAAATCCAAATATCCTCTTGTTTCCGAGGAGCTCATTGCCGATGTGGCAATCCTTGATGCAGAGCTTGTAAAAACTGTTCCGAAAACAATAACCGCCGATACCGGTATGGATATAATCACCCATGCAATCGAGGCATTTGTAAGTACAGGCAGCAGCGAATTTTCAAATGCTCTTGCAGAGCGTGCAATAAAACTTTGCTGCCGCTATCTCTGCCGTTCCTATCTTAACGCAAACGATATGGAGGCAAGAGGCAAAATTCATGTAGCATCCTGCATGGCAGGTATGGCATTCAATGAAGCAGGTCTTGGACTTAACCACGGAATGGCACATCAGCTTGGAGCAAGATTCCATATTCCTCACGGAAGAGCAAATGCAATGCTCCTTCCCTGCATTATAAGCTATAACAGCAATATCACCGATATGACAATTCCCCATGAGGATTTGCCCCCTTGCGTAAAGAAATATTGCGAAATAGCAGCCTCCCTTGGAATTGTAAACTTTAACGAGGTTTCCACAGTTCGTTCCTTTATGAACTACATAAAAATACTCACTGCGGAAATGGATATGCCCTGCTGCATTAAAGATTTCGGCGGAATTTCCAAAGAGGAATATTTTGCCGCAATTGATGAAATGGCAGATGCTGCTCTTAAAGATGCAACAACCCAAACTAACCCCAGAGTTCCCAAAAAAGAGGATGTCGTTGCAATTTACGAAGCACTTTGGGATCTCCATCGTGATGACGAAAGATATTGATAAAATAAAAAAACAAAACGCCCGAAAAAATTCGGGCGTTTTTTTATTGTCAACTTCTTGACCTTAATTAAAAAACGGTTATACTTTAAATATAGAATAGGAAAGGAGTTTTTAGAATGAAAATAGATCTTAAAGACATTGACCTTTTTATTGAAGAAAATCGTGAAAACATTCTCAGGGATATCGCAAGGCTTGTAGCGGTTCCGAGTATTGAGGGCGAACCTAAAGAGGGCGCACCCTTTGGCGAGGAGCCTAAAAAGGCTCTTGAGCTTGGACTTAAAATTGCCTCCGAACTTGGTCTTGATACAAAAAACTGCGAAGACCATATCGGCTACGCCGAAATAGATGCAAAAAGTGAAAAATATATCGCAACCGTAACCCATTTGGATGTTGTTCCCGTAGGCGAAGGTTGGACAAAAAGTCCCTTTGAAATGTGGGAAAAAGATGGATATATAATCGGTCGTGGCGTTATGGACGATAAAGGCCCAAGCGTAATTTGCCTTTATGCACTTAAATATCTTAAAGATAAAAAAATACCGCTGCGCCATACCGTCCGTGCCCTTTTAGGTGCAAATGAGGAAACGGGAATGCGTGATGTGGAATATTATCTTAAAAACTATCCCGCACCTGCTTTTGCATTCAGCCCCGATTCGGATTTCCCTGTTTGCAACGGTGAAAAAGGAATTTATCAGGGAATTATCCATTCCCGCTGCGAAATTGATAAAATAGTTTCAATCGAGGGCGGAATGGCTTATAATGTAATCCCCGATAAAGCAACTGCCGTGCTCAAATTCGACGGAGAAGCTCCTGCCGAAACCGAAAATATAAAAGTATCCTGCGAAAACGGACTTCTTACCGTTAACGCATTCGGAAAATCCGGTCACGCATCAATGCCCGAGGGCACAATTAACGCCATAGGCGTGCTCGTAAACTATATCCTTGAAAACAAGCTGTGCTCAAAAGCCGAGGAGGAATATCTTTCGGTGCTCAAAGCACTTCATTCCGCATCCGACGGAAGTGGAATAGGCGTTGCTGCCGATGACGGAAAATTTGCTCCGCTTACAATAATCGGAGGAATAATCGGCGTTAAGGATAATAAAATCTTCCAAACCCTCGACAGCCGCTATCCTACCAACACAAGCGGTGCTAAAATAACCGATACAATAAACGAAAAATACGGCGAAAACTGCGTTTGCGAAACAATTGAGGATATGGAGCCTTTCTATATCGAACCGGATTCCGCAGAAATCAAAACCTGTATCGACACCTATAACGAAATAACCGGTGAAAAAGCGGAGCTTTATACAATGGGCGGCGGTACCTATGCAAGAGATTTCCCCAACGCAGTATCCTTCGGCCCCGAGCATCCCGAAAGACCTATGCCCGAATGGGCAGGCGCAGTTCACTGCGTTGATGAGGCAGCCTGTATAGAATATCTGCTCGAGGCACTTAAAATATATATCTCCGTGCTCATTCGCCTTCAGGAGGTCGATTTTTAATCGACTCAAAAGGAGATTTGAAATATGAATGAAATTTCAGCGGAGATTTTTGAGAAATATCAAACTCGAAAAACAAAAAAGCAAAAGACAAGGTTTATCGAATTTTTAAAAACCCATTTTCCGGAGCTAAAAATTGAAAAAGGCGGTTTCGGTGGAAACAGAAATATAGTTATCGGCGATGTTGAAAACGCAAAAGCGGTGTTCACCGCACATTATGATACCTGCGCCCTGCTGCCGATACCGAATTTCATAATGCCTAAAAGACCGGTTATTTCATTTTGCTATGGCATTGTAATAGCGCTCCCGATACTTATTTTGGCAATTTTCGGAGGAGCCCTTGCAGGCTTTGTAACAAAAAACCCCGAAATAGGCGGTCTCTCCGAGGCTTTGATATTTTGGATTCTTTTTATACTTATGTTTGCGGGAAAAGCGAGTAAAACTACCGCAAATGACAACACAAGCGGAGTTATAACCCTTATCGAAATTTTGAGCACCATGTCCGAAGAGGAGCGTGCTCAAACCTGCTTTGTTTTCTTCGATAATGAAGAAAACGGCCTTTTAGGCTCTGCGTTTTTTGCAAAAAAACATAAGAAGATAATGAAGAATAAGCTCCTTATAAACTTCGACTGT
This sequence comes from uncultured Oscillospiraceae bacterium, assembly GCA_964512935.1. Classification (GTDB taxonomy): domain Bacteria; phylum Bacillota; class Clostridia; order Oscillospirales; family Ruminococcaceae; genus UMGS1668. The sequence continues at coordinate 9,014 of CAZEKU010000014.1, forward strand.
GTCTCCGACGGGGATTATTTGATGCTTATAGCAAACAAAAATGCCTATGATGAGCATAGCGAAAAGCTGAAAAACGCTTTCAGCGAAACCGAGGGCAAAACGGTGCTCATTGAAAAGGAAAAGGGAATATATTATCCCTCCGACCAAAAAAACTTCAAGAAGAATATCGGAGTTGCCTCATTCAAAAACGGAAAATTCGGACTTTATATGGATAAAATCCATACAAAAAAAGACACTGCGTTTGATGAAAAAAACATAGCGGTGCTCGTTTCGGGAATCAGAAAATTCCTCGAAGCTTGAGCACGAAAAACAAAAAAAGCTGCTTTTAAAAAGCAGCTTTTTGTTTTTTTAAAATAATTTTAAGGCACAAGAGTACCGGTGTCGGCGGTGTTATTATTTTCGTTTCCGAAATAATATTGAAGAATTTCTTTCGCAACCGGTGCCGCGGTATAACCCTGCCAACCTTTTTCAATAATTACCGCAATGGCAATTTCGGGATTTTCAGCAGGTGCAAAGCAGATAAAGGTACTGTTAACGGTTGCGGTACTTGTCTGAGGAGTACCGGTTTTTGATGCAACATTTATATCAAAATCGCCCCAAACAAATCCGGAGGAGTCCTGAGAGGACTGCAGCATACCGGAAAGCACGGTTTCATAAGTGTAATCCGTCATATTCATATCCGAAAGCACCTCAATGGGTGTTTCATAAAGAACTTCGCTGAAATCGTAGGAGTTTATGGATTTTACAAAATGAGCATTCACACGAACACCCTTGTTGCCTATGGTTGCAGCATAGTTTGCCATCTGAATCGGTGAAAAAAGGCTGTAGCCCTGACCGATTGATGCCTGAAGAACGTCACCGTTATTCCAGGTAATACCATGGTCCTCAGCCCAATCCGGGTTAGAAACCTGTCCGATTCGCTCTTTAATTTCAATACCCGTAGGCTCACCCAGTCCGTAATAATAGGCGTACTGCCTTATATTGTCGATACCGAGGATTCTTCCCGTTTCATAGAAGAAAATATTGCAGGAATAACCAAGCGCATGGCGGACATTTATCTTTCCGTGATGACCGAGACAGGTAGGCTGATAGTCGGTAAAATAGGTGTAAACGTGCTCACAGTTTACCGTTGTCTTTGCAGTGATATTTTCAAGCTGCAATGCAGCAGTTGCAACAACGGGTTTAAAGGTTGAACCGGGAGCATAGGTTCCCTCTGCAACACGGTTAAAAAGCGGAGTGTAATCCGTATTTGCAAGGGTGCTATAATCCTGGTAATAGGTTGAAAGGTCATAGGAGGGATAATTTGCCGCCGCAAGAATCTCGCCCGTACCAATCTTAATTACAACAGCCGCACCGCCCTCGGATTCTTTACCTTTTCCGGCAGCAGCGGTATTTCTCAAGTTGAGGATCTGTTTTTCAAGAGCATTATATGTCACACGCTGAAGGTCAATATCAAGGGTTGAAACAACCGTTGCGCCCGGAACAGGCTCCTCAATTATTTCCTCGCTGATAATTTCACCATCGGAATCATATGTGACCTTCATTTTTCCGTTTTTACCTCTTAAAATATCCTCAAAAGCAGACTCAAGTCCGCTTTTTCCGATAATATCGTTCATACCATAAACGGTTTTATCAAGGTTTGCATATTCTTCCTCGTAAATAATACCCGTAATTCCAACAATATGCGGTGCAGCATCGCCATTAGGATATTCACGCTCATAGCTTTGAGTAATCTCAATTCCCTGAAAATAATAGCTGTGCTCGCTTATTATGTTGATTGTTGTTTCGGAAACATCCTTAGCAAAGGTGTAGGGCGTTGTATAGTTATAGCCCACCCTGTCCATTTCATAACGCACACCTGCAACCTTGCGGAAATCCTCATCGGACATTTCCTCAAGGCCGTATTTTTCTTTAAGGCGATATACCACATCCTCTGCGGAGGCAAAATCCGCAAGGCTGAGATATTTGCGGAGCTTTGCTTGAGCGTTTTCGCTGCCCGAATATTCAAAAGGTGCCTCATCGGTAAGAGGAAGATTGTCGAGCCATTCCTCACCGTTTTCTTCAAGAATTGATATAAGCTCAAGTATAACGGAGTTTTCACTGCCTTTGACAACATTGTTTTTGTCAAAGGTAATATCATAGCAAACTCTGTTTCCCGCAAGGGAGCGACCGTAGCGGTCAACAATATCTCCCCTTGATGCCTCAATTGTCTTTGTAACCGAATATCCCTCGGTGAGATATGAACGGTAAGATTCGCCCTCGACTATCTGCATAATCATAAGGCGAATTAAAAAAATGGATGCTATAATCAAAACTATTGAAATAACAATATTCTGTCTGGATTTTTGAACATTAAGTTCCTTGCTTTCAGCCAATAAATCCGCCTCCTTTCGGAAAAATCAAACAGTCGTTTCCTCAGGCTCGAATTTTCCGTGAAGAAATCTGAAAAGAATACAAAACGGAAGTGAAAAAATTGATGTAAGAGCAATCTGAGGAGCAAATTCGGTATAGAAAAAAGCGGAGAGATTTTCGTATCCGTATAATATAAATGCAAAGAAAAATTCAAAGGCGGAGCGTAAAAATACCGCTGCAAGGCAGAGAAGCATAATATTCATAGTGCTTCTTCTGAAAAGATAGATAGTCGCAAGTCCTGCGAAAACGCAGAAAATAAGAAAAATAAGCGCATTGAATCCGAAAACGCTTTCGGCTGCACTGTCACAAAAAAGTCCGAAAACAAAACCGAAAATTCCACCGGCAAATTCGCCCTCAAAAACAGCAATACAAATGCAGGCGGGTAAAACAAGAATCGGTTTTATTCCGCAAAAATCAAAAAGTGCTGTGGAGGTTTGAAGAATATATGCCGAAAAAACAATAAGCGCATAAACTGAAAATTTAAGCAGCTTTCTGCGGAAAAGCTTTGTCAAGAATTGTCGCCGCCTTCCTCATTTTTATCGGAATATCCCTTCGACTGTCCGTTAAATGCCTTTATTACAAGGACATCGGTAACATTTTCAATATCTGCCGCAGGGTCAATAACAGCAGTAAGGGAAAGTCCACTTGAATCGGTTTTGATGGATTTTACAGTTCCCACAGGAAGGTCTTTCGGGAAAACACCGCCTATACCCGAGGTTACAATAAGGTTGCCGCTTGCAATTCCGCTTTCCTTAGGAAGATAGTTGAGCTTGCAAAGCTTAGAGGCGGAAAGTGAAATATCGCCGGTAAGAATACCGGAGTCACGGGTGGAAATATCGTAAACGCCAACTTCCACCGAAATATCAAGAATAGTTCGCACATGGGAATATGTAAGTCCGACTTCCCAAACAATTCCAACAAGTCCGTCCGCAGTGATAACCGGGTCTGCCTCCTCAACTCCGTCAATGCTGCCCTTATCAATGGTAAAGGAGTAAAAACGGTTTGTGGAATCTCGACCTATTACCGTTGCAGGTTCAAAATCGTAGTCGGGGTTAGTTTCTTTAAGTCCGAGAAATTCACGGAACTGCTCGTTCTCACGCTTTTTCTGTTCATAGTCAATAAGCTTTTCGTTGGCAAGTCTAAGCTCTTCCTCGAGCTCTTGAACTCTTAGATAGTTTTCCTCGGCATTTGCAAATCTGTCAAGAAAATCTCCAACGGAATTTGTAATTGCGGAGCCTGCCTTCAAGAAAGGCTGTGAAATTACCGAAACGGTCTGAGAAAGAAAAACCTCAGCACTTCCGGAGGCAGCGGCACGGATCATTATGGCAACAGCGAAAACCGCAAGTCCGCAAAGTATCTTAAAATACCAGCTTTTAAAAAATTTCTGCATTAAAAGCCGCAGCTCCTTTCAAAATAATAAAAATCATGGAGGACCCGTTTAAAAAAGCGGTTCCTCCATGAATCATCTGCTGAAAAATTATCCAAGGCGGCGTTCGCTGTCGGAAACAACCTCACGGAGAAGATCAATGTTATCGAGAACCTCGCCTGCGCCTGCGGCAACGCAATCCAAAGCGTTTTCGGCAATATAAACGGGCATACCGGTTTCCTTGGAGATAAGTTTATCAATGTTATGAAGAAGGCTTCCGCCGCCGGTAAGAGTTATACCATGATCGATAATATCGGCGGAAAGCTCCGGGGGAGTGCGTTCAAGAGTGGATTTAATAGCTTCCATAATGGAGGAAAGCGGATCGGAAAGTGCATCACGAATTTCTTCGCTTGTGATGAACATATTTTTAGGAAGACCGTCCACAAGGTTGCGGCCCTTAATTTCCATTTCAAGCTCCTCCTCAAAGGGGAAAGCGGAGCCGATAGTCATTTTAATTGCCTCAGCGCTGCGTTCACCGATAAGAAGATTATATTTTCTCTTGATGTAGGAGATAATTGCGGCGTCAAATTCATCACCGCCCACACGGACGGATTTTGATGCAACAATACCGCCAAGGGAGATAACTGCAACCTCGGAAGTACCGCCGCCGATATCAACTACCATACTTCCGCAGGCCTCTGCAACGGGAAGTCCCGCACCGATTGCGGCAGCCATAGGCTCCTCAATAATATGTACCTGACGAGCGCCTGCTTTCATAGCAGCCTCACGAACTGCTCTGCGTTCAACTTCGGTAACACCGGAGGGAATACAGATAACACAGCGGGGTCTTGCAAAAATGGAGTTGTTGTATATTTTTTTGATGAAAATCTGAAGCATTGAAGCGGCAATATCGAAATCCGCAATAACACCGTCTTTAAGAGGTCTTACAGCAACAATTGAACCGGGGGTACGACCGATTACATCCTTTGCCTCGCTACCTACATAGCGAACAGTGTCGGTACGGGTATCTACTGCAACAACGGAGGGCTCACGCATAATTATGCCCTTGCCCTTTGAAAAAATAAGAGTATTTGCGGTACCGAGGTCGATACCGATATCCTGATTTAAAAAATTAAAATTGAACTTGAAATTCATTGATAAAGGCTCCCCTTTCGAGCAGATTGATAGATTATCGGCAATATATAATTATTATACTTGTGATTAAGATTAAAAGCAATGAAGCAAATGTGAAGAAACTGTAAAACTTGGCTTATTAAAGTCCAATATCCGAATCCGAAAGCATATCCGCAAGTGTTGTGGAATCCACAACGCTGTTTATTGCATCCTGAATACGCTTATAAAGCCCGAATGTGACGCAGCCGTCGGAACGGTCACAGCCACTTTCACAGCATTCAACAGGAGCGATTGAACCCTCTGCCGCACGAAGAATATCCCCTGCGGTTATCTCCGATTCGGAGCGGGCAAGGATATATCCTCCCTGAGCACCGCGGATACTTTTAACAAGTCCCGCTTTTGAAAGGGAGCTTATAATCTGCTCAAGATATTTTTCGCTGATATTTTGGCGTTTTGCGATTTCTTTTATCGGAACAGGCCTTTCGCCGCCCTCGGTTGCAAGGTCAAGCATAAGCCTGAGGCCGTAACGACCTTTTGTGGATATCATCATAGCATTAAAATCCTCTATATTATATAATAAATAATATTTAAAGCAATTAATTATAGCACAAGTGCGGGTTCATAGCAATATAAGAAAATAAATTTTTCAAAAATCAAATTTTTTCCAAAAGAACAACTGCGTGAGCACCGATTCCCTCGCCCTTTAAACCAAGACCCTCCTCGGTGGTTGCCTTGATATTAACAGAAGAAATATCCGTGCTCAAAGCATCTGCGAAAACCTTGCGCATTTGGTCAATATATGGCTTGAGCATCGGCTTTTCTGCAATTATTGTGCAGTCGATATTGCAAAGGGAAAATCCCATGCTCAAAATTTCGGAATAAACATCCTTCAAAAGTTCAATACTGTTTGCATCTTTATATTTAGGGTCCTTATCGGGAAAACGCCTTCCGATATCCGGAAGTGCCAAGGCGCCTAAAAGCGCATCCGCTGCGGCATGAGCCAAAACATCCGCATCCGAATGACCCAAAAGTCCCTTTTCATAGGGAATTTCAACTCCGCCTAAAACAAGTTTTCTTCCCTCTGTAAGTTTGTGAACATCATATCCATGTCCTATTCTTATCAAAAACCTTCCCTCCCCTTTAAAATTGCCTCTGCAATGAAAACATCCTCCGGTGAGGTTATTTTAATATTCGAACGGTTTCCCGGAGTAAGAAAAACCTTCCTTGCATCATTTTCAAAGATTCTGCTGTCATCGGTCCAGTCTGAAAGCTCTTTAAAAGCTCTTTCCATAGCTGTTTTATAAATTTTTACATCAAAAATCTGCGGAGTTTGTGCTGCAAAAAGCTTTTCTCTTGCAGGGGTATATTCCACAAAGCCGTTCTTTTTACCGTATTTTATGGTGTCCGTAACGGGAATTGCCAAAACTGCGCCTCCGCAGCGGTAGGCATCGTGAGCACATCTGCTGATATCCTCCGGAAGAACAAGTGGCCTTGCACCGTCATGTATCGCCACAAAATCCGCATTTTCGGAAACTGCCTCAATACCGTTTTTGACGGATTCTGCTCTTGAATTTCCGCCGCAAACAACGGTTTTAAGCTTTTTAATGCCATATTTTTCGGCTGTTTCATAAATTTCGTTTACGGAATTTTCCCTTGTTACAACAATAATTTCCGAAACATCCTCGCATTTTTCGTATGCCATAAGGCTTCTTGCGATAACGGGAATATCCAAAAGTGGCATAAAAATTTTATCCCTGCCGCCCATTCTCGATGAACTTCCTGCGGCAACGACAACTGCGCTTAAAAACGGTTTTGAAAAAAGGCTTTCCTCAAAATATTCTTCCATAACAAAACCTCCCGATAAAGGATAAAAATAATCGGTTTATGTATATATAATAGCACAAAAACGCCTTTTTGAAAAGAAAAAAGCGGGTTTGACAAGGCGGTTTTTGCGATATATAATATCAAGCAGAAGTAACGAAGGGAGCGCTTTTTAATTTGGAAAATAAGCTCGGACTTTTTATAGTAATAGAGGGTGTTG
>CAZEKU010000015.1:0-15941 GCA_964512935.1 uncultured Oscillospiraceae bacterium
ATCGAAAACACCGTCTTTGCCGGTGCAGTCATCCTTGAATTTGAGGAGATAGTTTCCGTTTTCGAGTTCAAATACATCTTTGGTTTTTCCGGTGTAAACAAGTTTCTTTTCCATTGTTTTCAGCTCCTTAAAATATATAAAATTACTTATTGAAACACAAAATTAAAACGAAGCGCTTATTGCTTTATCCTTTTCAAGAACCTTTGCGGCGTCGGAAGCACGCTTTGCATCAAGCTTTGCGGCAAGCTCTGCATCTTCAACGGCGAGAATTTGCGCACAAAGCAAAGCGGCATTGGCACCTCCGTTGATAGCTACAGTTGCAACCGGTATGCCGGTAGGCATCTGTACAGTGGAAAGGAGGGCGTCAATGCCGTCGAGATTAGAAGATTTACAGGGAATCCCTATTACAGGGAGGGTGGTGTTTGCGGCGATAGCTCCGGCAAGATGTGCTGCCATTCCTGCTGCCGCAATTATAGCGCCGAAGCCGTTTTTTCTTGCGTTAAGCGCAAAATCGCGTGCCTCAACGGGAGTTCTGTGCGCAGAGTAAACATGCACCTCAAAAGGTATGTCGAGCGTTTTAAGAGTGTCTGTGGCTTTGGTAACAATCGGAAGATCGCTGTCGCTGCCCATGATGATTCCAACTTTTTTCATCGTCATTCTCCTTTACTAAAATAAAAAATGGACACACCTACCCCTTGCGCTCAGCAAGAGGTAAATGTGCCCAGACGGTCGGCTTAAATAAAAAATGGGGTATTCCCCCAAAAATTGATTCTTTGCTCCACCGTGGTACCCCACTTAAATCCGTCAGTCGCAAAGAATATTTATTAAACTATATAACTAATTTAACATTTATAAAGGTAATTGTCAAGAATAAAAAAACAGCAAAATCGGACTTAAATTTGTCTATTTGGTACATTTTGAACAGGTTCTTTTAAAAAGAAAAAAACCTGCAGGAATAACTGCGTTTTTTGCGCTTGAAAGAAAATAAAAGAGTGCTATAATGGTTTTATTAAAATGGGTATGTCTATATAAAAGAAAACGAGGTGCTTCCAAATGAAATTCAATGTGGATGAAAAATTTATTATTGATTGTTTTAAGGATATTGTAAATACCCCAAGCCCTGTGGGATATTATGTAAAAATGAATCCCGTAATAGAGGAATATGCCGCAAAATTCGGTCAGAAAGTTACCTATGACAATAAAAGCACTGCATATATAACCCTTGAGGGCGAGGATAATTCCAAAACAGTTCTTGTGGGAGCACATCTTGATACTCTCGGAATGGTAGTTCGCTCTATCGACAGCGACGGTATGCTTCGTGTTCGTCAATTGGGTGGTGTAAACTACAGCAGCCTTGAGGGCGAAAGCGTCACCGTTCATACAAGAAACGGCAAGGAATATACCGGACTTTTCACCTGCCAAAGCCATTCTGTTCATGTTTTTGACGATGCAAGAACCCTTCCCCGTGATGAAAATACAATGATGGTAATTCTTGATGAGCGTGTTTCCTCTAAAGAGGAGGTAAAGGCCCTCGGAATCCGAAACGGAGATTTCATCTCCATTGAGCCCCGCTGTCAGGTTACCGAAAAGGGTTATATAAAATCCCGTTTCATTGACGATAAGGGCGCTGTTGCCTGCGCTTTTGCAATGCTTAAATATCTCACCGAAAACAATCTTAAACCGAAATACAAAACAATTCTTGCATTCCCCTATTCCGAGGAAATAGGTATGGGCGGAACCTATGTGCCGTCGGAGGTATCCGAATTTGTGGCAGTTGATATCGGACTTATAGGCCCCGGCTATGACGGAAACGAATATGCCGTTTCGATCTGCGGAAAAGATGCTGCAGCACCCTATGATTATGAGCTTACAAACCGCATAATAGGCTATGCGGAAAAAGCCGAATGTGATTATGAAATTGATGTATATTACCATTACGGAACCGATGCAACAGGTGCTGTAAGAGCGGGAAATAACCTTAGAGCAGCAACCTTCGGAATGGCTGTTTGGTGCAGTCACGGAATGGAAAGAACACATATCTCCGGACTTCTTAACACAACAAACCTGCTCCTTGCTTATGTTCTTGATATCTGATGATAAATAAAAAATCCCGTGCTCAAATTTGAGCACGGGATTTTTTTAATTCTTAATTGCAATTTTAAATACTCCGTCTTTGCGGTTTTCAAAAATATCATATGCCTTTTCGATATCTTTAAGCTCAAAACGGTGGGTAATCATAGGTGTTGCATCAATTTTTTTATCCGCAATAAGAGAAAGTATCTCATCACAGTCGCATCCGTCAACACCGCCCGTTTTAAATACAAGGTTTTTACCGTACATATCGGGCAGAGGAAGTTGCTGAGGGCTGTCGTAAAGCGCAACTACAATTACATTAGCATTAGGCCTTGCGCATCTCCATGCAAGCTCAAAGGTGGAATTTGCTCCCGCAACTTCCATTACAACATCTGCACCTCCGTTGTCGCTGTTTTTGAGCACGAAGTTTTCGGCATCTTCGGGCAAAACAGTCAGCACCGAGGGATATTTTTCGTTTATGAATTTTATTCTTTCGGGATCATTCTCACATACAATTATCTTTTTCGGATTTTTGAGCATCGTGCAAAGCAGACAGCAAATTCCCGTAGGGCCTGCACCAATTATGAGCACGGTGTCATCGGGAGTTATATCGGATATCTTTGCAGCCCAAAAACCCGTTGCCAAAAGGTCGCCTGTAAAAAGTGCCTCCTCATCGGAAACACCGTCGGGAATTTTCGAAAGTCCTTGATTTGCCAAAGGCACACGCACAAATTCAGCTTGACCTCCGTCAATGCGACAGCCAAGTGCCCATCCTCCGTTAGGGTCTGTGCAGTTGTTTACAAATCCATGTTTGCAGAAGAAACATTCTCCGCAAAAGGTTTCCACATTAACAGCAACCCTGTCACCGGGTTTTACATTTTTAACAGCGGAGCCTATTTCCTCAACAACACCCACCATTTCATGACCGACGGTTGTTCCGGGAACAGCTCTCGGAACATGACCGTGCTTTATATGGAGGTCGCTTGTACATATGCTTGAAAGGGTAACTTTTACAATTGCATCCTGCTCATCAAGTATTTGAGGTTTCGGCTTTTCAAGAAGCTCGAATTTTCCTTTTTCAACGTAGGTTAACGCAAGCATAAAAACTCCTTATACCTGACCGTAGTTTTTAACGGTCACATTTTTCATATAGTCTATTTTCTCCTGTGGAATAGGCTTAGGTGTACCGATAGAGCGTGCCATATAGTATATCTGAGAGGTCATTTCAAGAACGGTGCATACCTTAAATGCAGTATCCATATCCTTTCCTACACAAACAGCACCGTGATTTGCCACAAGGCAGGCTGCACCGTTTCCGAGTGTGGAAATAACATTTTCTGCCATTTCGGAAGAGCCGGGTACTGCGTATTCGGTTACGCCTACATCTTCACCGAGGACCTGAGCAGCCTCATCAATTACAGGGGGAATGCTTTCGTGAAGAAGTGCGAAAATCTGAGAATATATCGGGTGGGTATGTATAATTGCATTTACATCCGGGCGGTTTTTCATAATACCGAGATGCATTGCACATTCAATAGTAGGACGGCGCTCACCCTCAATACGGTTTCCGTTTATGTCCATAACGACAATATCGTCCTCTGTAAGGGTGTCGTAGGGCATACCCGAAGGAGTGAGATAAATAAATCCCGTTTCGGGATCACGAACACTTATATTTCCCCAGGTTTCAACGGTAAGTCCGGAGTGGAGCATTCTTTTTCCGGATTCTACAAGAAAGGCTTTATAATTCATAAAAATTCCTCCGAAAAATATTTCTGAAAATATTATACTACCTAAGTCAAGGCAAAGCAAAATTTTTATCAACAATCGTTGATGTTTTATTTACAGCAATTTGAAATTGTGGCATTATAATAATATAGGAAAAATATTTTAAAAGGGGAGGATCTCTTGTTTAAAATTCTTATTGCAGAGGACGATAAAGAGCTTTGTCAGCTTTTTAAACATGTTCTTACAAAAAACGGCTATACGGTAAAGGGTGTTTCAAACGGAAAGGAAGCCCTTGATGCCTTAGATAACGATTATTACGACCTCATCATATCCGATATAATGATGCCTGTGATGGACGGATATGAGCTTGTAAGCTCACTGCGTGATTCCGGAAACAGCGTTCCTGTTATGATGATAACCGCAAAGGACGCTTTTGACGATATGCGTCTTGGATTCCTTTCGGGTACAGATGATTTTATGGTGAAACCGGTAAATGTAAACGAAATGGTGCTCAGAGTAAGTGCGCTTTTAAGAAGAGCACAGATGATAAACGAGCGTCACCAAACAATAGGTTCGACCGTTATGGAGTGTGATTCTCTTACCGTAACAACACCTAAAGAGAGTATGGTTCTTCCTCAAAAGGAATTTATGCTCCTTTATAAAATGGCATCTTTCCCGGGAAAAATTTTCACCCGTCAGCAGCTTATGGACGATATTTGGGGATATGAAAGCGAAAGCGATACTCATACTGTCGATGTACATATAGGAAGACTTCGTGAAAGATTCCGTGACAGCGAGGATTTCAAAATAGTTACCATAAGAGGAGTAGGCTATAAGGTGGTAAAAGCATGAATGTAAAATGCTCAAAAAAACCGAAAAAACTGCGTTCTAAAACAAGAATGTACTTTGTACTTTTTGCAATGGCAGAGCTGCTTATTACCTTCGCGGTCTCCGCAATACTTGTAGGTTTTTTAGGCGCTGTTTTTTCAATCAGGGAAACGACACTTCTTTTACTTTGGTTTATAATTTTCAATATCATAATCGGATATTCCATAAGCTTTTATTTGGGAAAACTTTTCTTTGAACCGATAACAAAGCTCAGCGAGGCTATGACTAAGGTATCCGAAGGGGATTTTGATGTGCGCCTCGAAACAAAAAGTCCTTTCGGTGAAATAAATGATATGTATTCGAAATTTAACCTTATGGCAAAGGAGCTTGGTGCAACGGAAATTCTTCAAACGGATTTTGTTTCAAATGTTTCCCATGAATTTAAAACTCCGATAAATGCAATTGAGGGCTATGCAACGCTTTTACAGTGCAATCCCGATTGCTGTGAGGAGGAGGCAGGCTATACCGAAAAAATCCTTTTCAACACAAAAAGGCTTTCAACCCTTGTGGGAAACATCCTTCTGCTTTCAAAGGTTGACAATAAGGCGATACAGTCAAATGTGACGACATATCGCCTTGATGAACAGGTTAGACAATCCGTACTCTCTCTTGAAAGAGAATGGGAGGAAAAGGATATTGAGCTTGATATCGACCTTTGCGAAATTGAATTTGAGGGCAACGAAAATCTTATGTTCCATGTTTGGAATAATCTTATTGGAAACGCGATAAAATTCAATCCCAAGGGCGGACTTCTTAAAATCCGTATGTATGAGGAAAATAAAAATATAATCTGCTCCGTTGAGGACAGCGGTCCCGGAATAAATGAGGATTCCTTTAAACACCTTTTCGATAAATTCTATCAAAGCGATTCTTCTCATAAGGAGGAGGGCAACGGACTTGGACTTGCTCTTGTAAAAAATATCTTAACATTACAGGGCGGCGAGGTTATTGCCGAAAACCGTCCTGAGGGCGGAGCTAAATTTACGGTAATTCTGTAAACAAAAAGCGGATGTGCATTTTGCACATCCGCTTTTCTATTAAAAATGGGTAAAAAATAACTCCGCAGGGAACATATCCAAGCGAAGTTCATCTATATGAAAGCTCCAAACAATAGCAAAAAGCCGCTTAATGTAGCGGCTTGATGGAGCTGATAATCAGATTCGAACTGATGACCTCTTCCTTACCAAGGAAGTGCTCTGCCTACTGAGCTACATCAGCAAAGTGGCGACCCGGAAGGGGCTCGAACCCTCGACCTCTAGCGTGACAGGCTAGCGTTCTAACCAGCTGAACTACCGGGCCACAATGACCTTGTGGGGTCAACGTTGATAATTATACACGAATATGATCGAAATGTCAACACTTTTTTTAAAATTTTTTCAAAAAAATTTTTAGGCACAAAAAATGGCGAAAACAAGCCGTTTTCGCCATTTTGTTTTATTCAAACATTCCCATAGGATCATATCCCACCGGAGGATTTTTAATTCTTCCGATACAAACTTCATCGGAAACTCCGGTTATAATTACATCCTGAACGGTGCAGAGAAGTGATTTTACCGCAGGAATCATTACAGGGGTGTAATTCATAGTGTAACCCTGCATCATACCGTCTTTTATTTCGGATTCTATGAGCACGGATTCGGTTTTTCCAATCTGTTGTTCAAGAAAAACCTTGCGAACAGCATCTGCACGCTTTGCCATTTCGGAGGCCCTTGCAGTTTTAACGGAATTCGGAATTTGATCGGGCATTTCCGCAGCATCGGTTCCGCTTCTTTTTGAATAGGGGAAAACATGAACCTTTGCAAAACCGATTTCTTCAATAAAACGGCAGGAGGTTTCAAAATCCTCATCGGTTTCGCCCGGGAATCCCACAATGATATCGGTTGTAAGACTTCCCTCCGGGAAGAACTCACGGATATTTTTAACAACCTCACGGTACATATCGGTATTATATCTTCTTCTCATGCGATTAAGCGTTCTGTCACAGCCGCTTTGAAGTGAAAGGTGAAACTGAGGACAGAAATTAGGGAGCTTTGCAAGATGCTCTACATCTTCACGGGTGAGAAGCTCGGGTTCAAGGGAACTTAAACGCACACGGGGCATAATTTCACAGGCAAGCTCCACAGCGTTTATAAGCCTTAAACCGAGGTCTCTTCCGTAGAAAGGTAAGTTTATACCCGCAAGGACAACCTCGTTATATCCATGAGAAAGAAGGCTCTCAAGCTCACGCTCAATATCCTTCAGCGATTTTGAACGAACATGACCTCTTGCTTTCGGAATAATGCAGTAGGAACAGCTGTTATCACAGCCGTCCTGTATTTTAACAAACGCACGGGTGCGGTCAAGCATACCGCTTGCCTGCATGGGTTCAAATTCCTCTAATTTTTCATGGGGAGTTATGTGAACAACTCTTTTTCCGTCAAGCGCATCAAGAACCGCAGGAAGAACCTGACTTCTGTCTGCGGAGCCTGTGAGAACATCCGCCTCAAGAAGTGCCGCTGCCTCATCGGGAAAAGCCTGAGGATAACAGCCCGTAAGGGCAATTACCGCATTTGGATTTTTGCGTCTGAAATGACGAAGCATCTGTCTTGATTTTTTATCGCCCGTACCGGTAACAGTGCAGGAATTTATTACATATACATCGGCATTGCTTTCGGGATCGACTATTTCAAAGCCTGCATCGGAGAAAGCCTGCTCCATAATTTGAGTTTCGTATTGATTGACCTTGCAGCCAAGGGTATAAAAAGCTGCTTTCATTATTATCCTCCTTATAAAAGGGTTTATAAAATCTAATTATACAATATAAAAAAAGCTTTGACAAGGATAAAACGAATAAGGTGAATAAAAAAGGTGCGTGGCATTTGCCACACACCTTTTGTTTTAAAAATTATTCTTCGTCATCAAATCCGGTGATAACTGCGGAAGAGGACTGAGAGAAATTATGATGTTTTTCAGAGGAATTTGAGGATTTGCCGACATTGTTGCGGTTGATGAGATAAAGTGCTACAAGAGCTGCAACAACAAGTACAATAACGACAATAATTATCCAAACCCAAACAGGAATACCTGCGGATTTTCCGGAACCTACCTCAAGCTGAACAAGAAGTACAGGGGAGAGGGAGTTGACATCAATGGATGCGGAAGCTGCGCTTGCGCTTGAAACAAGGCTTACCTCAACAATAACACCGTCGTTTGCTTTGTATGCAAAGGTTGAAAGACCGGTTGTGTCTTTTATAACAAGGCGATAAACGCCGTCCTCTTTAATGAGTTTAACATTTGCAACAGCGGATTTGAAATCCGTTTCGGGATTGTAAAGGTAAACATTTTCGCCGTCGGTCATATAATATTCACCGGAATATTCGGAAATATTTACGGTATGTACCATTGCAAGAACATAGCTTTCATAGTTGGATTCTGCGTTTGCCTGAGTTCCGTTGAGGGTGTATGTTACAGTACCGTTTGATTTTCCGCTATATGCAAGACCATCAGCGAGAAGTGAAATGTTAAATGCTGCAAGAGCATCGCCGTCTGCAATGAATTTTGCCGCAGCTTCATCGGTTAAACTATACTGATCGAGAGGAGAAATATTGAGGGTAGGAGTTCCGCCAATGCTTTCTTTAAGAAGAAACTCGATTTTAGTTACGGGAATATCACCGTCAATGCTGAATGCAAGGGAAATCGGGCTGAATGTATCTGTTACGGGAGTATCCACAACGGAGGAGCTGCTCATAGAGGATTCGGAGCTGCTTGAACTGCTTGAAGGAGCAGAGGAGCTGCTGCTCGAGGGTTTAACGGAAGAGCTGCTGCTCGAAGGTTTTGCGGAAGAGCTGCTGCTTGAAGGTTTAGCAGAAGAACTGCTGCTTGAGGGTTTAGAGGAGCTCGAAGAAGAACTTGAAGAGCTCGAGGAGCTTGAAGAACCGGTTATATCGGTTATACCGTCACTTGTCCAAACAGCGGTAAAGGAAATATCGGTGTTAGGAGCGTTGAATTTAACTCCCGCATCGTAAACCTTACCGTTACCGTATTCCCAACCTGCGAAAGTGTGATGTTCGTATTTGAAAGGGCAGGAAATTGATGTAAAGGGTTCATCGTAATCGTAATATTTTTTTACTGCACTTCCGGAAGCACCGCCAGGATAATATGTTACGCAGTAAGTGTTTTTAGAGGAGCTTGAACTTGAGCTTGAGCTCGAACTTGAACTTGAGCTTGAGCTGCCCTCTTTTTTCCATTGAGCAGTTGCAGTAACATAATACTGGTCATCGTCTCCGAGAGAGCCGGAGCCTTTGTTAGTATAGGTTGAACCTGCGCTGCCGAGGCTCCATCCGCTAAATACATAGCCTTCGTTTTTGGCTGTATAACCAAAATCGGAAGCGTCCGGAAGAACCATGCTTGAACCGACATCATAGGGACCATAGGTGTGGGATGCACCTACACCGCCGGAACCGGGAGAGAAAACAACATAATAAAGTGTTTTAGGCTCGTTCATAAATGCTTCTGCCTCAATTCCGGTAAAGGGAATAGCGGTGAATACAAGCATCAATGCGAGAAGAAGTGAAAAAATGCGTTTCACTTTAAATAACCTCCTTTTTGTCTGTTTGACAAAAGATAAATTTTTACAGTTAGAGTATAACACAAGGAAAGCGATTTGTCATTCAAATTTTATTATAAAAGCAAGAATATAACAAATTGGAATAAAATATTTATATATAAATATTTTAATCAAGCGTTCTTGTTTTAATTGATTTTGCCATTTCGATAAGTCCAATCAAACCACCGGGATTTTTACCTCCTGCAATTCTGTTGCACAAATAGAGCGGGGAAAATCGTCGATGTAGCGATTTTCGTTTTCATAGGTGTTTTTGGTGGGGTAAGCATAAATTCTTGTGGTATCCAATGCCCTAAAGCTGTCAATAGACAGGACGGATTTGTTTACCGCATACATAGGAAACAAAAGCCTGTCAAAACTTTTAGTTTTAATCCAATGCTGCTGAATACGCTTTTTTATATTATCCGTTGTACCGACATATAGTTGGCAATATTTATCAAGCACCATTATATAGTATCCGCTAACGCCGTTATATTCGTTTAAATTTGATACTTCAACAAAATTCTTGTTCTTTTTTAAAAATGATGCAATTTCACCTTGGAATTCATCGTGATTCAAGGATGTAAAGAAACGCATATTTAAGTCATAATTTTGAAGGATAAGCTGTTGATACTCTTTACACCATTCATCGGTATAGGTCGTTCCTTTTTCATCTGCATATGCGTTCTTCAGACTTGGAAATTTGCTTAATGAATTTTTGTTATTGATAACAGCGTAATTGTCCCTATTCAGTTCAAGTCCGTATTTGCTCGAAAGTACAGTGCATCCAAAATGTTTCATCATTTTTCACTCCTTATGCGTTTGTTGCCTTTATTGTATAAAGCGAATTATTGCAAGTCAACTGTATATAATTTAAATAGCTTTGCAGCTGTTTCGTTGACAACAAATGCTCAAAGTGCTATAATAATTCTGCTTGCCGCTGTGGTGGAATTGGCAGACACAAGGGACTTAAAATCCCTCGCCCTTAAAGCGTACCGGTTCGAGCCCGGTCAGCGGCACCAAATAAATGTAATCCGAACAAATCTTTTTAACCGAAGATCTGTTCGGATTATTTTTTTAGCTTTGACGCATTGATTTTTTATATTTTATTCATTTAATAATATTTATCGCAAAAGCGGTTTTATTTGGAATTATTTACCGAATATAAATTTATCAGAAATATTTACCAAAAATCTATTGACAAACTTGTGCAGTAATGATATACTACAATTTAGTTAGGAACTCCTAACTTTTATTTAAGAAAAACGGTTAGCTAAAGCTAACCAAACTTTAACATAAGTCAGGTGATACGGATGAATTTAAGAGCAGCGGAAGAAGGCAAAGAGTATATCGTAAAGTCAATCGAAACCGATGACGAGGAGCTTAATGCATTTCTTTTCTCTCTTGGTTGCTAC
The DNA here is from genome assembly GCA_964512935.1 of uncultured Oscillospiraceae bacterium. Classification (GTDB taxonomy): domain Bacteria; phylum Bacillota; class Clostridia; order Oscillospirales; family Ruminococcaceae; genus UMGS1668. The sequence continues at coordinate 10,684 of CAZEKU010000015.1, forward strand.
AGCGGTGAACCTATAACGGTTGTATCACATCTTAAAAAAAGCTGTACCGTTTCAATTAAAGACGGAAGATACAATCTTGATAGTCAGCTTGCCGAGGCAATCATCGTAGAATGATCCCCCTTTTTGAAGAAAGCGAGGATCGCTTTCCGATTAAAGGTTAGCCTAACCTAACTTTTACCTGTTTTTAATTTTTGTTTACATATCTGAGTTTAAAAGGAGAATCCGAAAATGAGAATCGCACTTACAGGCAACCCTAACAGCGGTAAGACAACGATGTACAATGCCATCACAGGCCGAAATGAAAAGGTCGGTAACTGGGCAGGCGTTACCGTTGAGAAAAAAGAGCATCACATTAAAAAATCCTTCTATGATGGAGCGGAAGAGCTTATTGCGGTAGACCTTCCCGGCGCATATTCAATGTCGCCTTTCACCTCCGAGGAAAGCATTACAAGCTCCTATGTAAAGGATGAAAACCCCGATGTCATCATCAACATTGTTGATGCAACAAACCTTTCAAGAAGCCTTTTCTTCACAACACAGCTTCTTGAGCTCGGAATTCCTGTGGTTGTCGCACTTAACAAAGCCGATGTAAATAAGAAAAAGGAAACCAAAATTGACGCAAAACTTCTTTCCGAAAAACTCGGATGCCCTGTTGTGGATACCGTTTCCACCGCTTCCGAAGGCCTTAAAGAGGTAGTTACAATTGCTGCTGCTCAGTACGGAAAAGAGCAGAAAGCTCCTTATGTTCAGGGCGATATCGACCTCAGCAATAAAGATGTTGTTGTTGCAGCAGACAGAAAGCGTTTTGAATTTGTAAACAAAATCGTTAAAGAGGTAGAAAACAGAAAAGTACTTACAAGCGCAAAGAACAGCGGCGATAAAATAGATGCGGTTCTTACCAACAAATGGCTTGGAATTCCGATATTCGCAGTTGTAATGTGGCTTGTATTCCAAATTTCTCAGGCATGGGTAGGCCCCTTTATCGCAGATACCCTTGTAGCTTGGCTTGAAAGTTTCCAAAGCTGGGTAGGAACCCTTCTTGAAGATGCAAACCCCCTTCTCTCCGCACTTCTTGTTGACGGTGTCATAGGCGGTGTTATCGCAGTTATCGGATTCCTTCCCCTTGTTATGATAATGTATTTCCTCATTGCACTTCTTGAGGACTGCGGATATATGGCAAGAGTTGCAGTAGTGCTTGACCCTATCTTCAAAAAAGTAGGTCTTTCCGGTAAATCCGTAATTCCCTTTGTAATAACAATAGGCTGTGCAGTACCCGGAATCATGGCAAGCCGTACTATCAGAAACGAGCGCGAACGCCGTGCAACCGCAATGCTTGCACCCTTTATGCCCTGCGGCGCAAAAATCCCCGTAATCTCTCTCTTTGCAGGTGCATTCTTCGATAACGCAGGCTGGGTAAGCTTTACCATGTATTTCTGCGGAATCGCACTTATCTTCCTCGGAGCACTTCTTGTAAACAAAATCACCGGTTATAAAGCAAGAAAATCCTTCTTCATAATCGAACTTCCCGAATACAAAACTCCGAGCCTTGTCAGAGCATTCAAATCCATGTGCAGCCGTGGTTGGGCATATATCGTAAAGGCTGCAACCATAATCCTTCTTTGCAATACCGCAGTTCAGATTATGCAGACCTTTGACTGGAGTTTCAAAGTAGCGGAATCCTCCGACAGTTCCATTCTCGCATCCATTGCAGGACCTTTCGCATATCTCCTTGTTCCGATCGTAGGCGTTCTTTCCTGGGAGCTTGCAGCAGCAGCTGTTACCGGATTTATCGCAAAAGAAAACGTTGTAGGAACCCTTGCAGTATGCTTTGTAGGACTTGAAAACCTCATTGATACCGAAGAGCTTGCCCTTATGGAGGGCGCAGGCGCCGAAGTTGCCGGAATTATGGCAATTACCAAGGTTGCAGCTCTTGCATACCTTATGTTCAACCTCTATACTCCGCCTTGCTTTGCTGCAATCGGTGCAATGAATGCGGAGATGAAGAGTGCAAAATGGCTTTGGGGCGGAATTGCACTTCAGCTTTCCGTAGGCTATGTTGTAGCATTTCTTGTTTACCAAATCGGTACTCTTATCACTACCGGTGCTCTCGGAGCAGCATTCATCCCCGGCCTTATAGCTGTTGCAGCAATCGTAGGCGTAGTAGTTTACCTTTGCGCAACCTCCGAAAAGCGTCTTAAAAAAGAATACGCACTCAGTAAATAATTAAAAACGGAGCTTAATGAAAGGAGCGACCGAACATGAAAGATATAATCATCATATTGATACTTGCGGTTATTCTCGGAGTTTCCGCATATTACATCTACAGATCCAAGAAAAACGGAAATAAATGCATCGGCTGCCCTTACGGAAGCTCTTGCTGTAAAAGCGAAAACGGCGGCTGCTGCGGCTGCCATTCCGATAAATAATGAGCCTAATGAGAACCTTAAGAAAAACACCGTGGAACATAGCACCACGGTGTTTTTCCGTTATATAGATAGGTTGACTGCTTAATTTTGCTGTGGTATATTCTAAAAAAGGGGGGATTCCTTTGACAGAAATACAAAAAAAGCTTTTTGAGCTTTCCGACAGCAAATACAGAGATTTTCATTCAAAACTTATACCCACAGTTCAAAAAGAAAAAATAATCGGAATAAGAACACCCCTGCTCCGAAAATTTGTGAACGAGTTTTTAAAATTAAATGATGCAACGGATTTTTTATCAAATCTTCCCCATGAATATTATGAGGAAAATAATCTCCATGCGTTTATTTTAGAAAAGGAAAAAGATTTTGAAAGCTGTGCAAAAGCTGTAACAAGGTTTTTGCCCTATGTGGATAATTGGGCAACCTGCGATTCAATGTCGCCTAAAATATTTAAAAAACATAAAAAAGAGCTTTTGCCCTATATCGAAAAATGGCTTTCATCAAAAGATACCTATTCGGTGCGTTTTGGAATAAAAATGCTGATGGAGCATTTTCTTGATGATGATTTTTCAGAAGAATATCCGAAACGCATTGCGAAAATCATCTCGGATGAATACTATATAAAAATGATGCAGGCTTGGTATTTTGCAACCGCCCTTGCGAAAAATTACAGTGAGGTTTTGCCTTTTATTGAAAATAAATGCCTTGAAACTTGGGTTCATAATAAGGCAATACAAAAATCCTGCGAAAGTCTAAGAATAACTCCCGAGCAAAAAGAATATCTTAAAAAGCTGAAAATAAAATAAAAAAGACGGGTTCATCCCGTCTTTTTATATTTATAATAACTTGTTAACAAAAAAAGTCTTGTTTTTTTCTAAGGATGTTGTAAGATAAAACTATAATGGGTGAAAGGAGGCATTTTTATGGATATGCAAGCTCCGCTTACGGTGCTCAAAGGTGTCGGCGAAAAGCGAAAAAATATATATGCAAAACTCGGAATAACAAATGTCGGCGAGCTTTTAGAGCATTATCCGAGAGCATATCTTGATTTAACCGGAAACCTTTCAATAAAGGATGCCTCCGAGGATGAGCCCTGTGCGGTAAAGGCGATTGTCACTCAAAAAAGTGCCGTAAAGCCCATTAGAAAAGGACTTACCGTTGCAAAAGTTCGTGCAACGGATATGGAAAAAGAATTGCTCATAACCTTTTTTAACGGAAAATATACGGTGGATTCACTCGAAATCGGCGAAGAATATATCTTCTACGGCGATTTTACAAAAAGGCTCACCGGCGGTGAAATGAACTCTCCGATGGTTATATCAAAAGATGAAAAAGGCTTTTTGCCGATTTATCCTTTAACCGAAGGACTTTCCTCAAAAATCGTGTCAAACCAGATAAAATCTGCGCTTGAATACTGCAAAAACGAAATTACGGAAAGCTTGAGCACGGATATTATGGAAAAATATGACCTGTGCTCAAAAGCCGAAGCTATATGCTCAATACATTTTCCACAGGATAAAAATAGCCTTGAAAGGGCAAAAAAACGCATTGTTTTCGAGGAGCTTTTGAGTTTTTGCCTTGGAATGAGTTTGCTTAAAGGCAAAAACAGAGCCGAAAACGGAAATGCCTTTAAGCCTTTGAGCACCGATGAATTTGAAGAATCCTTGGGATTTGAGCTTACCGGTGCTCAAAAAAGAGTGATATCCGAATGTAAAAAAGATATGTGCTCAAAAATTCCGATGAGTCGCCTGATACAGGGTGATGTAGGCTCGGGAAAAACCGCCGTTGCAGCAAGCTGTATGTATTTTACAGCAAAAAACGGTTTCCAAAGTGCAATGATGGCACCTACGGAGGTGCTTGCAGCACAGCATAAAGCAACCCTTGAAAAGATGTTTTCGCCTTTCGGAATAAAGGTCGGATTGCTTACGGGTTCAATGAAAGCCTCCGAAAAGGCAAAGATTAAAGAGCAAATAAAAAGCGGCGAAATAACCGTTGTAACAGGCACTCATGCACTTATACAGGAGGATGTGGAATTTAAGTCCCTCGGACTTGTTATAACGGATGAGCAGCATCGTTTCGGTGTGCGTCAGCGAACAGAACTTTACAAAAAGGGCAGTGCGCCTCATACAATTGTTATGTCCGCAACGCCTATTCCGAGGACTCTTTCGTTTGTACTTTACGGAGATCTTGATGTTTCCGTGCTCGATGAAATGCCTAAAAATCGAACCCCCGTAAAAACATATCTTGTAGGCCCGGAACTTTCACAGCGTGCCTTTAATTTTGTAAGAAATTTTGCAAAAGAGGGAAAGCAAAGCTATATAATCTGTCCTCTTGTTGAAAAAAACGAGGATTCTCTGCCCCTTGAGGCTGCTGCTGATCTTGCAGAGCAAATTGCGGGACAGGAGCTTGTGGACTGTAATGTAGGTCTGCTGCATGGAAAAATGCGTCCTGCGGAAAAGGAAAGAGTGATGCATGCTTTCGAAGAAAACCGACTTCAGGTTCTTGTTTCAACAACCGTTGTGGAAGTCGGAGTTGATGTTCCGAATGCCGTTTGTATAATAATAGAAAATGCGGACAGATTCGGACTTTCTCAGCTGCATCAGCTCAGAGGAAGAGTCGGCAGGGGAAATGAGCAAAGCTACTGCATACTTATTTCCGGAACAAAAAATCCGGAAACGAAACACCGCCTTGAGGTAATAGCAAAAACAACAGATGGCTTTAAAATAGCCGAGGAGGATCTTAAATTAAGAGGTCCCGGCGATTTTTTTGGTTACAGACAAAGCGGACTTCCTATGCTTAAAATGGCAGATATGATGACCGATATAAAGCTTTTGG
>CAZEKU010000016.1:0-15103 GCA_964512935.1 uncultured Oscillospiraceae bacterium
GGTATAGAGCACAACTCTTGAGCGGAGAGCATTTATTTTTTCGACTATTTCCTCCACAGATTTTCCCTCATCACGAAGACGCACCGCATATTCGACTATCATTCTTTCGCCGCCGGTTCCGTTAAGGCTGTCTACAACATAGCATTTTTCATATCCCACAAGCTCTTTTGTTGCAACAACACTTTGATATGTTCCGCTAAGTCCCGACGAAATTGTAATCAAGATGATATCATCACCGTTTTTTTCGGCTTCTTCGATTAAATTTATATATTCTTGAGGTGAGGGCTGTGATGTTCTCGGCAGTTCTTTTTCGGTTTTAAGGAGATTATAAAAAGTTTCTTTTGAAATATCAATATTTTCCTTATACGCTTTATCTCCGAAAACCACCGAAAGCGGAATCGCTTCTATATTCTTTTCTTCAAGTTCCCAGGGTTCAAAATCCGCTGCCGAATCCGTCACTATTCTTATCAACGATTGTTCATCTCCATTTTTGAATTATCAACAATAGTTTACAATAGTTTTGGTAAAAAAACAATATTAAAAGCGTAAAAAAGTATAAAAAAGCCGTAAATACAGCTTTTTTTGGATTATTTTCTTTTAAAACGAAAAACATTATCTATATCTGCATCCCAAAAAGCATCATAAGCTCTGCGGTACATTGCTCTTGCGTGAATTCTGTCATGCCAAATAAAACGGCGCAACACCTTTTTAAGGGACCATTCTTCCCCATAGCTTCCACTAAAAACTTTGTTTTCAAGGAAGTTTTCCTGCTTTTCAAGATTTTCAAAACCCTTTGCTCTGCAGGAAAGAATATCAGGGCCATTTTCTGCCTCAACGCCTATTTCTCCGAAATAGTATTCGGTTATATTCATACAGTGGTTATACATTTCCTCCGCTGTTGACGGAATTTTTCCGTAAAAACTCTCACGGACAGGGGCTATATTCATCTTTTTATTCGGAATTGAATCATACATTCTTTCAAAATCCATTGCGGAGCGAAGTGCGAGCACTTTAAGTTCATTATATTCTTCCTTTGTAAGAGGTTCACGCTCCGAATCGAAAATAACATCGGAATCCGCATCGCAGATTTTCAGATCACTTTTCTTTTCCAAAACAAGCTCCACTTCGATTTTTGAATCTATTTTTGCATCGCCCTTTGCCCAATCAAGCCAAGTTTCTATTTCACCTTGAAATTTTGCTATGGCATTTTGATAATTTCTTCCCCTTACAAATGCTCCGGGAAAATTTTCCGCATAGACTATGCAGCCATCATCATTATATTCGCAAACAGCTTTTATAACCATCCCGATACCCTCACATCTAAAGTATTTATATGCTGATTATAATTCTTTTGATAAAGTTTAGCAATATCTTTTTATGGAGGCCTTTTGGCATCTTAGCAAAAACGGACACAATTTGTGTTCACAAATCCTTAACAAAATTTTATTTTTGTGGTATATTATATTTGTTAAACAATGTTTAACTGAAATTTTTCCCGATAATTCAATATTTAGAGGACGGTTTAGCTTCTAAAAGGAGCATACGGAATGAGGTGTAATTCCTCACGAGTAGGTCACTGTGATGCTGTTTTAAACAGATAAGTCAGATACGTAAAACCGTTATATGGCACCTGCCTGCACCGGGGTTGCCTGCCCACAAGTCAAACATTTTGCGTTTGTGTGGCCGAAAACGGCTGCGCAAACGCTTTTTTTGTTTTTGGGAAAAATTAAAAGTGGACATATCCTTTATGCTTTTAAGCATAGCTTTCAACTAAACAGAGGTATTCATGGAGGGCTGGGCCCTCCATGCTTTTGGGTTTACCTAAAAGCATGGAGGGCTGGGCCCTCCATGCTTTTGGGTTTACCTAAAAGCGCCGCTGTTTCTCCGGTGTATAATTCCCGCTTTCGCCGTTAATTCGGCTGTTATAATAATGTTAAAAAGGAGCGTAAAACAAATGCAAACTAAAAGCGTGACCCTTAAAACCAGACTTATGGCATTTTTGCTTACTTTGGTAATGGTCTTTGGCATGTTGCCTATCAACGCTATGGCTTTGGAAATCGAGGATGGCGCTAATGTCAGCGACGACAACAGCGGCTACATTGATTCCAACATCATTCCGGATGATGAAAATAAAGGAGATTCAAATCTCGTCCCGGAGGATGAGGACAAAGGAGATTCCGATATTGTCCCGAATAGCGGAAATAACGGAGATTCTCAAAACGGAAATCTTCTTCCTGTTGCTTTAGATGGTGAGGGTGAGCCTACCGGAAATTCCACTGTAACTATCAACAGCGTTATTGAAGGTTTGACCATCACTGATCCTTCCGGTAAAACTGTTGAAGCAACAGTTGGTTCAAACGGAAAATATGTCGCCTATCAGTTCCAGGGTGTAAACGGTCTTTATACATATTCCGCTTCCGGCCATGGAACAGGTACTCTCCGCATCAGCGGTAATTCCGAATATTATCTTCACGAGGTAAAATATACTCTTACACAGACCGCACTGTGCGCATTTAAAATGCGTGTTGTAAACACCACCGATGAAGAGCTTGTTTATTATTCCGACATTTCTTCCGACAACACAAACACCGCTTTGCTTATTCCCGCATATGACTATGATATCCGCTATGTTTATCATTGTGAACCGCAGGATTCAAACTATTGCGGATTCTACGGAAATCTTTGGGTTGAAAACGATGTTACCTCTTTTGATGGTTTTAAACAAAATTCTTTCAACCTTTCCGACAGCCGTATTTACACCATCGGAAGAAAAACCACCGTTCAGTTTGTAATTCCAGAGGGTGCAACTCTTCGTGTTGAGGAGCTTGTAAAATTCTACCGTCAAAATAACCAGTTCTATACCGAATTTGTAAAAACCGAAAACGGTATGGATTATTATACCGCACAGGTTCCTACTTCCACAGGCGGCGATCTTTACTATGTTGTTTCAAAAGACGGTTATATGACCACCGGTCATACCTTTAAAGCAACAACCCAGCCCACAATTACCATTTCCGAGCTTGAGGCAACACCCAATCTTCGTGAAAATGTCTATGAGGCAAATATTATAACAAATGGTAATGCTTCCAAATTTATTTCCCTCAGCGAAGGCGAAACCTTTGCAATTTGGTCTTCCCGTGTATGGCAGGCAATTAACAGCATCACCGGCAACAGCTATCTTGAACCGGACAAGCACTATTATTTGAAAGGTGATTCCGTTACTGTTGATGAATACGGAATTGTTCGTGCAGTAAAACCCGGTCTTACAATTTTGGCTATCACCTATGATGCACTTGAATGGGACGATACCGTTTACGGCGCAATCAGAGAGGACTGCGTTGGTGTATTCGCATTTATGGTAGGCGGCACAAGGGACGGTGTCACAACAGGTCTTGAAGGCAGACCCGACCTTGAAACCGAATATTTCGCAAAAACAATCACTATTGACGGTGTTGAAGAGGTTGCTACCGGAAACAGCACTACTCTTAACATTAAACCTACCGCTGAAAATTCCGAAACAATCTCCGTTGAGATAATGACTGTAAGCGGATATCCCACTGTAACCTTCTCCGATTGGAAAACCGTTTCCGCAAAAGCAGACGGCAGCTATGACCTTCCCCTTTATTCCGGTAGAAATGTTGTAAAGGTAAAGGCAGGAGATGCTGTTCGCTGCTATGTAATCCACTGTGTAGGCAGTGATGTTAAAATCAGCAATGCAACTAACCCCGGACAAAGAATCGGTGTCGGCGATACCATAACCGTATCTTACAGCAATGTTATAACCCCTATTCCGAAACTCGGCGCTATTTATAACCCCGGCTACGGCGATACCGTTTATCTCGAAGGTCAACTTCTCGATTCCGAAGGCACCGACCTCGGCACTATTAAAGGCGGCGGCACTCAGTACGGTATTTCAGCTTCTGCGGGACTTAGCTGTGCAATGACCGTTGAGGGACTTCTTACAATTTCCAATGTACGAATCCACCTCGGTGTATTCGGTGCAGGTCCCACCACTCACTTAGCACTCAGCCCTCAGAGCGGCAGCGGTAACTTTACCGGTGACGATTCACCCGAATCTTTCAGCTATTGGTGTCATTTCCCCGATATAACTTTCCAGGTAGGTGCAAGCGATAATGAGAAAAAGGCTGCCGAAATTGTTGACCTCATCAACAAAATCGGTACTGTTGAACTCAGCGATTCCTGCAAAGAAAAAATTGATGCAGCAAGACTTGCTTATGATTCTGCGGCTGAAGGCGTCAAGAATATGATTACCGAGGAACAGCTCAAGGTACTCACCGATGCAGAAGCTGCTTATGATAAGCTTCTTATGGCTAAAGTAGGCGAAAACATTAAAACAAAAACCGTTGATGAGACCGAATATTATCTTATAACTAACGCAGACGAACTTATTTGGTTCTCTAAACTTGTTAACGGTTTACTTGAGGGCGGAATTGATGCTCGTGTAGAAAACGCGAACGCTCTTCTTGAAAACGATATTGTTTTCAACAAAAATCTCCTTAACGAAAAAGGCGAACTTACAACTCCTTATGGTTGGCGTGAATATACTCCTATAGGCGGTAATGAATGGACTACCGGTTCCGGTTGGAGCGTTTATTACAATTACGCAACCTTTAGAGGTGTTTTCGATGGACAGGGACATACAATTAAGGGTCTTTATGTAAGCTCAACCCCCTCCGGACAATATGGTGGTTTTGTAGGTAAAGCTAATAGCACAACAATTAAAAATCTTAATATCGAAGATTCCTATATCTCATCCGGTGCAAACAGCGGCGGTGTTGCAGGTGAAAACTCAAGCGGTAAAATTGAGAATGTAACCTTCAGCGGTACTATTCATTGTTCTTCTCAGTGCGGTGGTATTATCTGTAGCGTTTCAAGCTCCACAATCCGCAACGCATCCTTCAGCGGTAAGCTTTTTGCTGAAAAAGGCATGAATATCGGCGGTATCGGCGGTTCTGCAACGGGTACTATTGAAAACTGCAGCGTTAATGCTCAGATTGAAGCAGAATCTTATGTAGGCGGTATTGTGGGATATGCTTCCTATAAAACCACTATTAACAAATGCTCCGTTCTTGGTACAATTAAGGCAACTAACGGCTCTGCATCAGGTATTGTAGGTCGTGGTTCCAGCACAAATATTGTCGAAAACTGTTATAGCCAGAGCTATATCAGCGCAACAACCGGTGCTTACGGTATTTCCGGTGCATCCGATGTTGTTCGCAACTGCTACGCAATCGGTACTTTAAGCTGTGAAAAAGGTATTCACGGTATCGGCAGCACCGTTTCTAAGGTTACACTTGACGGCCCTTCCTATTATATAAGCACAAATGTAAGCGACGAACTTGAAAACGCAATTCCCAAAACTATGGAAGAGTTTAATAACGGTACTGTTGCTGCTCTTCTCGGTGAAAACTTCGGTCAGATAATCGGCAAAGACCTTTATCCCGTATTTGCAAACGATTCTAACCGTGTATTCATCATAGACGGAAAACCCGTAAACGCAAGTGCTAAAAACTGTGATGCTCTTATCGCAGCTATCGGAAATGTTGCCATTAACGGCAGCGAAAACTGCTTTATGGATGTTGAGCTTGCACAGGCTTGCTACTCTGCTCTTTCCGATTCCGAAAAAGCAAAAGTTACCAAAAAGGATATACTTGATGCAAAACAGAAGGATTACGATAATGCTGTAAAAGCTATTGAGAACAAAATCGAGGGTATCGGTGTTGTATCTCTTGAAAGCAAATCCGCAATTGATTCTGCAAGAGCAGATTATGACGCATATATTGAGCGTGGCGGTGATGAAGATCTTATCACTAAATACAGCGTTCTTACCGCTGCAGAAGCTGAATATACTAAGCTTTATACAATAGATAAGGAACAGAAGATTGAAAATACCATTAAAATTAAAAATATCGACGGTTCCGATTTCTATGAAATTTCCAATGCAGATCAACTTGAGTGGTTTGTAGGCCTTGTTAACGGTACTCTTCTTTCTAAAGCAAAGAACACCTATGCAAACGCAATTCTTACTGCCGATATAATTCTTAATAAAGACCTTATTAAGAATGTTGAAAGCGAAAGCGGCGTTCCCGCAGATGTCCGTGTTTGGAATTATCTTAACACCTTCTACGGAATTTTCGATGGTGACGGACATTCTATTTCCGGTATGTACCATAATAACGATTCCACTTATAACATGGCTTTTGTTTATAACCTTTACGGTACTGTTAAAAACCTTTCCATTAAGGATTCCTATTTCCGTGCAACTCAAGTTGCAAGTATCGCTTATAACACAAAACGTAACTCCTTGGTAGAAAAATGTATGTTCCAGGGAAAACTTTACGGTAAAACAAAGACCGCCGGCCTTGTTGGCTATGTTATGTACGGAAAAGTTTCAAACTGTTATGTTTTGGCAGACCTTAACACTTTCGGCGGAACTACAAGCTCTTTCCGCATTTCCGGACTTGTTGACAACACTTATGACGCAACAATCGAAAACTGCTACTTCAGCGGTACAATTGAGGGCGGCGGTAACAAAGCAGGTATTGCTAATACTGTTATGGGTTCAAATACCAAAATTTCCAACTGCTATTATAACGATTCCACCTATTACAGCAATTATGTAAAATATAGCTCCGGTATCGTTACCGACTGTGGCCCCTATAGCGCAGAGCAGCTTGGAAATGGCTGGCTTGCATATCGTCTCGGTGATGCTTTCGGTCAGAAAATCGGCGTTGATCCTCATCCCGTTTTCCGCACCGATGACAACACTGTATTCTTTGATAATGACAACTATGCAAACACCTCTGTTACCCTTGTAATTTCTCTTATCAGCAAAATAGGCACTGTTGCTGTTGAGGGCAGTGAAAACTGCTTTGCAAACCTTCATGCTGCAAACTCTGCCTATAATATCCTTTCTAAAGAAGATCAGACAAAGGTTACAAATGCTCAGACCCTTACAGATGCTCTTAATGCTGAAAAAGCAGCTGTAAAATCCATAGAAGCTGCAATTAAATCCATAACTCCTATGGATTCTCAGGAAAAATATGATAAACTTTCCACAGTTGATGCTATGATTCAAGGCTACCTTGTACGTGGCGGTGACCTTAGCAAAATCTCCAACTACAGCGATTATGAAAAGGATCTTGAAGACGCTAAAGTTCTTCCCTATATCTTAGCTGAAAAGAGCATTAAGACACGCAATATCGACGGAAAAGATTTCTATGTTATCACAAACCTCGATCAGTACAACTGGTTTGTTGCTCTTGTTAACGGAACTTTGCCCACCGGTACTGCTAAAAACGATAAGGCAAACGCAATTCTCGAAACCGATCTCGTTGTCAACTCTAATCTTCTTGAAACCGTTCTTGATAAATCCGGTGAACTTAAGGACGATATTCCGGACAGCATTATTTCCGTAACTCCTATGTCCAAATTCTACGGTATCTTTGACGGTAATGGCCACAGCATTTCCGGTCTTTTCAACAATGATAGATCCTACCTCGGTATTATCAATACCCTCTACGGCACTCTTAAAAACCTTACCGTTAAAGACACTTATTTCAAAGCAAGAGAAGTCGGCGGTCTTGTTTATACAGCAGAAGAAAACGCTGTTATTGATTCCTGTGCTTTTGAAGGCAGTATTTTCGGTTATGATAAGCTCGGCGGTATCGTTCTTCTTGCTGAGGCAAATGTAAAAGTTTCCAACTGCTATGTAATAGCTGATATGGTTATTGAAAGCCCCACCGCACTTAAATATATGCTCGGTGGAATTGTTTGCAGAGCAAGACAGGATGTTACCATTGAAAACTGCTATGTAAATGGAACTTTCTCAAGCGGCAGCTATCGCTACGGTGCAATTCTTGCTCAGGCTATGAAAGCAACCACTACAATCAAGAACTGTCACTACAATGAGGTTGAGGGACTTCCTATCTGCCATGAAACAGCAGTTGCAAATACTTCCATCTCCGAAGACAGCGGTACCTATACCAAAACTCAGCTTGGTGACGGAAGCCTTGCCTATAAACTCGGCAATGCTTTCGGTCAGAAAATAGGCGTTGATCCCCATCCTGTTTTCCGTACTAAGGACAATGTGATTTATAAAGATGGTGATAAGTACACAAACACCGATCCCTCCGCTTTGCTTGGTGATGTAAATAACGATGGTTCTGTAGACTATCTTGATGCAAACCTTATTTACTCTTACTACAACGGAAAATCCACCTTTACCGAAAAACAGCTTGCTGCTGCAGATGTAAACGGTGATGGCGCTGTTAGCTTTGTAGATGCAACCCTTGTTTATGCTCTTTATAATGGAAAAATAAGCGCATTCCCCTCTGCATCCAACAAAGAATAAGCAATTTCTTATCTTAAAAAAGCGTGACCTTAAAGGTCACGCTTTTTTATCCAATTAAGTTTTGAGATTATAAAAACTCCCATTATGGAAAATCCATAATGGGAGTTTTTAATAGATATCAGTAGCAGGCAATATTGCTGTCCGTTCTCGATTCAGTTCCGCCTACAAGAGTTCCGTTTTCAAGACGGACAATCATTTGGCCACGGCCAAAACTCGGAGTTGTGAGGTCAACTCTTATATCATGGCCTTTTTGCTGAAGCAAACGGGCAATTTCGCTATCAAAGCGTGTTTCAACAGTGACGGTGTTATCTCGCATCCACTGCCATCTGGGAGCATCAAGTGCCTGCTGAGGGTCAAGGTGAAAATCAATGAAGTTCATTGCTACCTGAAGATGTCCCTGTGGCTGCATATAACCACCCATTACACCGAATGGGCCAACTGCTTTTCCGTCTTTAAGAATAAATCCGGGAATAATTGTATGATAGGTGCGTTTTCCGGGTTTAAGGCAGTTTGCATCCTTAGGGTCAAGCGAAAAATCGCATCCACGATTTTGGAGGGAAATTCCGGTATCCTTTACAACAATTCCGGAGCCGAATCCCATATAGTTTGACTGAATAAAGGAAACCATATTTCCTTCACCGTCTGCACAGCAGAAATAAACCGTTCCGCTTTTCGGAGGAATTGAATGGGTATAAACCTTTGCATTTTCGCCCATTTCCTTTGCTCTTTCTTTACCATAAGCAGGGTTGAGCAAATCATTATAGTCTATTTCCATATGGTCGGGGTCGGTTACATAATTAAAAGCATCTGCGAAAGCCATTTTTATAGCTTCAAGCTGGCGGTGATATGTTTCAACGCAGTCTTTTTCGCTGAAATCGAACTCTTTGAGAATATTAAGTGCCATCAATGCAACAATTCCCTGACCATTTGGCGGAATTTCGCAAACTTCATAGCCTCTGTAATTCACCTTTATAGGCTCGACCCATTTTGCCTCAAATTTTGCAAGGTCCTCATAGCGAAGATATCCACCGAATTCACGGCTGTTTTCATCAATTTTTCTTGCAAGTTCACCCGAATAAAAAGCATCCGCACCGCTTTCTCCGATTGCCTCAAGAGTATCTGCGTGATTGGGAAGTTTTATTATATCTCCTGCCTCATAGGGTTTTCCCTCAGGAGCAAAAGTTTTAAACCACTCATCAAATTCGGGTTTGCCCTCAAAAGAGCTGCTGTATCTGTTATAAGCTCTTTTCCACATAAGCGCAAGGTTCGGTGAACAGGGATATCCTTCCCTTGCATAACGAACTGCCGGAGCCATATCTTCCGCAAGGGAAAGGCGTCCGAAACGCTTATTAAGCTCTGCCCATGCTTTAGGAGCACCGGGAACGGTTACGGAAGTCCAACCGTAGGTTGGCATTTTACCATCATTATCCTTTTTGTCACCGAGAATTGCCTCAATTGACGCTGCCATAGGAGCGGGTCCGCTTGAATTGAGTCCATAAAGTTTTTGATCCTTTGCTGACCAAACAAGGGCGAAGGCATCGGAGCCTATGCCGTTAGCAGTAGGCTCAACAACGGTAAGTGCAGATGCTGTTGCAACGGCTGCATCCATTGCGTTGCCGCCTTTTTTAAGTATCTCAAGACCTGCTGCGGAAGCCTGTGGACTTGAGGCATTGACCATTCCGCCCCTTGCGTAAATGGGATAACGCTGGGACGGGTATTTTTGGTAAGTTGGATTAAACGAAGTTTTCATCAAATACTCTCCTTATTTTTCGTCATAAAGATGGCAGGCAACAAAATGGCCCGGTTCTTTTTCGATAATCGGAGGTTTTTCTTTCTTGCAAATTTCCATGCATTTTGAGCATCTTGTATGGAAAGGACAGCCCTTAGGCGGATTCATTGCACTTGGTACATCGCCTTCAAGCACAAATTCCGTGGAATGATCCTGATTAAGGGTAAGTCTCGGAACGGATGCAAGAAGTGATTCGGTATAGGGATGGAGTGTATTATGGAAAAGCTCTTTGGAATCTGCAACTTCACAGAGATTTCCAAGATACATAACAAGAATTCTGTCGCAGAAATGTTTTACAACACCGAGGTCATGGGTTATGAAGAAATATGTAAGCTCTTTTTCTTCGCTCAATTCATTCAAAAGCTGAAGAATCTGTGCCTGTACGGAAACATCGAGAGCAGAAACGGATTCATCGAGAACGATGAATTTTGTATCAAGAGCTATTGCCCTTGCAATTCCGACACGCTGTTTCTGACCGCCGGAGAGTGCATGAGGATAGGAATAATAGTGCTCACGCTTGAGTCCGACTTTTTCAAGGAGCTCCATTGTTTTTTCTTTTCTGAGCTGAGCAGAATAATCGGTATTTATTTTATAAACTTCTTCTATTGATTTACCTACGGACTGACGAGGATCGAGAGATGCTGCCGGATCCTGGAAGATCATCTGCATTTCACGGCGAAGCTCACGCATTTCGGATTTTGTAAGCTTACCGAGGTTAATTCCGGTTTCATAGTTGCCGTCAAGCTTTTTCTGATATTCGGGATCAAGGCATCTTTCGGTTATGGGAAGGATATCCTTTCCATGATAAGTATCCCAAGCTTCCTGTCTGAAAGCCTTTGCAGCTTCAATATGTTCCTTGATTTGGACATCAATTTCGTCCATTTCTTTTTTTATGGATTCTTTCGGATCTCCTGCAACCTTAGATTCCTCATAGCTGCGTTCAAGGTCACGGAATTTATGTATTTTTTCGGAGGAAATTGCTGTTTCCTTCTGTGCCTTTGAGAAAAGTTCCTGCACTGCCGGAAGATCTTTACAAAGGATAAGTGAACCTACGGTTCTTGAACCCTCACGAAGCTGTCGAGAGGCATCCTTTTTCAGTTCCTTTGATCTGAACTCAAGCGCACTGAGTTTTTTAGCAAGTCTTGCCTCTTTTTTTACCTCTTTATCGTTTCCTCTTGCGGAAAGAGCATCTATCTCAATTCTGAGTGCATCGGCTTTTTTATCCACTTCAAGGGATTTTTTGAAAAATTCATCTGCTTTTTTCTGATATTCCAAAAGCTTTGCGATTTCTTTTGCAAAATATTTCGGGCACATTTCATCAAAGGTGCGTCCGTAATATATACAAGCTCCGCTTGTCTGCGGATAAAGCTGGAGAATAACTCTTCCGAGGGTGGATTTTCCGCAACCGGATTCACCTACTACTCCGAATTTTTCGCCCTCTGCTATGGAAAACGAAACATCCTCTATTGCCTTGATATATACGCCACGGCGAACAGGGAAATATTTTTTAAGCTTTTTCAGTTCCAAAAGCGGTTTTCTCTCTTCACTCATTGCTCTGTTCCTCCTCAATTTTATGGCAATATACATAATGACCCGGCTCTATTTCAAGTTCGGTCGGAACTTCTTTTCTGCAGCGTTCGGTTGCATAGGGGCATCTCGGATGGAAACGGCAGCCGCCGATATCCTCGGTTATGTTCGGGAAAGTTCCGGGAATAGGCTGAATATCAAATTCATCAAGATCAACATTCGGAACTGCATTCATAAGTCCTATTGTATAAGGATGTTTTGGTTTAGCAAAAATCTGTTCAATTGTACCTTCCTCAACCTTGCGTCCCGAATAGAGAACAATTACTCTATCTGCAATTTCAGCAACAACCGAAAGGTCATGGGTGATGAAAAGTACACCTGTGGAAACATCCTTTTTAAGCTTATTGAGAAGAACAAGAACCTGTTTCTGAATTGTTACATCCAAAGCGGTAGTGGGTTCATCTGCGATAAGAAGGCTTGGCTGTACGGACATTACCATTGCTATCATAATACGCTGGCGAAGGCCACCCGAAAGTTGGAACGGGAACTGTTTAAGTCTTTCCTCCGGATTTGCTATACCGACTTTTTCAAGATAGCTTTTTGCGGTTTCCATAGCCTCTTTTTTGCTCATTCCACGATGGAGCATAAGGCCCTCGGTCATTTGGCGTCCTATTGTAAGAAGCGGATTAAGCGCAGTCATAGGTTCCTGGAAGATCATTCCCATTTGTTTTCCTCTGAGAGTGTTAAGCTCCTTAGTGGACATGGTTGTAAGTTCCTGTCCGTTAAGCTTTATACTTCCGGAAACTACACGACCGTTGTTGGGCAAAAGTCCCATTACAGAAAGAGTGGTAACACTTTTTCCGCATCCGGATTCACCTACCATGCAAAGAGTTTCATTTTCATTAAGATCGAACGAAACTCCACGCAAAACCTCGTATTCTTTTTTATCAATTCGGAAGGTTGTTACAAGATCCTTCACTTCAAGCACTTTTCCCATAAGAAGCATCCTCCTCAAAATTCAAAGGTGTGTTTCAAGCTGACCTCTCCTTTTTTAAGAAGCTTTCAGCTTGGAACACACCCGAAAGTGTGTTCCAAATCCGAAAAATTCGGAAATTTCTTAATTATTCTGCGTAACCGAAGTCTACAAGGTAGAATATGCCGCCCGGATCACGGGTTACACCGGTGTAGTTGGAGTTGAAGCAGAAAATGTTGATACCGTTATAGATAGGCTGTACATAAGCTTTTTCCTGAAGAACAGCGTTGCAAGCCTGGAGATTTTCAATACGAGTTTCTTTTACGGAAGTTGTTTTGGAAGCCTCGATATATGCATCAACAGCTGCTGCATCTTCTGCGGAAAGGGAAATACGTTTTGCACCGTTTACAGAATGGAAGTTCGGCTCCATAAGTTCGGTACCGTCACGGGTTACATTGGACCATGCTGCAAGGGTAATATCAAAACGGTTTGCAGTTTTAGATTCGGTGAGCCATGCAGACCAGTCGATGCTTTCATATTTTACATTGAAACCTGCTTCGATCATATTTGCCTGGAAATATTCACCGAGTTTCTGATAAACAGGAGTTGAAGGAACAAGGAAGAGAATCTCTTCTTCTTTCCATTCGGGATGTGCATTGAGGATTGCTTTTGCACCTTCCATATCAAAACCTATATTGGATTTTTCACAATCTTCGGTGTAACCGAAAATCTTAGGACCGAGAACGGAGTTTGCAGTGGAAGCATAGCCTTCCATCATATAGTTTACATAACCGTCTTTATCAATGCACATTGCAAGTGCTTTTCTGAATTCGGGTTCTGCCATAACATCATTTACATAGGATTCGCCACGGAAAGCCATGTAATAGATCTGTGCTGCATCGGAAGTATCTACGGTAACACCGCTGATACCTTCAACACGGGAGAGCTGCTCAACGGAAAGGTTAGGCATAAAGTCTGCTTCACCGGTTTCCATACGTGCAATTGCAGTGGATTCCTCTGAAATTATAGTCATGGTGACATCTTTAATTTCGGGTTCGCCATTCCAATATTCTTCGTTTGCGGTAAGAACAACATTAGAACCGGAGATGGAGCTTACGAATTTATAAGGACCGGTACCGCAGGGGTTTACCATAAGGTCCTGAGACTGCTGTGCAGTAGGAGATACGATTGCGGAGTTTGTGTGTGCAAATTTTGCAAGGATAACACCGTCTTCATAATTGAGGTGGAAAACGATTGTATTTTCATCGGGGCATTCCATGGAGTCGATGGAGTTTGCAATGGAAGCACGAGCCGAACCGAATTCGGGGTCTTTAATAAGCTCGAAAGTGTATTTTACTGCTTCGGAGTTAAAATCGGTGCCATCGTGGAATTTAACGCCTTCACGAAGTTTAATTGTAACAGTCATGCCATCTTCGGAGAATTCAGGAAGATATGTTGCAAGAAGAGGAACATAAACACCGGTGATGGGGTTGATTCTGTAAAGGGTTTCGTAAATCTGAGCATTTACATAGGTAGATGCACTGTCGTTAGTACGAAGAGGATCAAAACCGGTAAAGGGTGCTGTAAGAGCAACTTCAAACATTGTTCCAATTTCGGGATTTCCGCCTTCAGCGTTTCCTCCATTTGGATTATCAGGGTTACCGGGTGTAGTTGTGCCGTCGCATCCAGCAAGGAGTCCGAGGCACATTACCATTGCGATCATGATGCAGATAAGTTTTTTCATGATTCATTTCTCCTTTTAGTTTAGATTTATTGCAGTGTCACAACAGGTGGCAGAACAAACATTTTTATCAGTCACGAAGACTTGGGTCAAG
This sequence comes from uncultured Oscillospiraceae bacterium, assembly GCA_964512935.1. Taxonomy (GTDB): domain Bacteria; phylum Bacillota; class Clostridia; order Oscillospirales; family Ruminococcaceae; genus UMGS1668. The sequence continues at coordinate 14,499 of CAZEKU010000016.1, forward strand.
AATATCTCTCAATTTATCACCGAGAACATTGAAGCAGATAACGGTTACCATTACTGCGATACCGGGAATGAAAATCATACTCGGGCGCTGCCACATATATTCTTTTGCAGCAGCTATCATTCCGCCCCATTCGGGCATAGGAGGTGTTACGCCCATTCCCAAATAGCTCAAGGTTGAAATTGAAATAATTGAGGTTGCCATTCTCATGGTTGCGATAACAATTATCGTAGGAAGGCAGTTTTTAAGAATATGGATAAAAAGGATTCTTGAATCCTTTGCACCCAAAGATTTAGTTGCCATTATGTAATCTTCTTCTTTAAGCTGAAGAACTTTTCCTCGAACCATTCGTGCAAAGCTCGGAATTGACCAAATGCTTATAGCAAGCATTGCGTTGAAGGTACTTACACCAAACATTGCAATTATAAGCATTGCAAGAAGAATTCCCGGGAAAGTAAATAAGATATCCATAACACGCATTATCGGGTTATCAAGTTTTTTATAATAACCTGCCAAAAGTCCGCAGATTACGCCAACTACAAGTCCCATAGCGGTTGAAACAAAGCCTACCATAAGGGAAATTCTTCCGCCGTAAAGAAGTCTTGAAA
>CAZEKU010000017.1:0-316 GCA_964512935.1 uncultured Oscillospiraceae bacterium
TTAAACCGTGGTGGAGGAGTTAGGTGCCTCTTGGGGGATATCAATATCATGAGGAGGGCTCTCTTTAAGACCTGCGCCGGTGATGCGTACAAACTGTGCCTTAGCCTGAAGATCTTCAATAGTGCCGCAGCCGCAGTAACCCATACCTGCACGAAGACCACCGAGAATCTGATAAACAACCTCGCCAACAGTTCCTTTGCAAGGAACACGACCCTCAACGCCTTCCGGAACAAGCTTTTTGTTATCTTCCTGGAAATATCTGTCCTTACTTCCGTTTGCCATTGCAGCAAGGGATCCCATTCCACGGTAAACTTTG
>CAZEKU010000017.1:326-14069 GCA_964512935.1 uncultured Oscillospiraceae bacterium
ACCTGCAAGCATTGAACCAAGCATTACAACATTGCCGCCTGCTGCAAGAGCTTTGACGATATCACCGGAATACTGCATACCACCGTCTGCAATAACGGGTTTTCCGTATTTTGCACCGACTTTTGCAGCCTCATAAATAGCAGTGATCTGAGGAACACCGATACCTGCAACAACACGAGTAGTACAAATTGAACCGGGGCCGATACCTACTTTAACAGCATCTGCACCTGCAAGGAAAAGATCCTCGGTTGCAGCTGCGGTTGCAACGTTACCTGCGATAAGAGCAATTTCGGGATATACCTCTTTAATCTTCTTTACACAGTTCATAATTCCTGCGCTGTGACCATGTGCGGAGTCAAGCACAAGTACATCTGCGCCTGCCTCAACAAGTGCTTTTGCACGAACAAGTACATCGCTTGTTACGCCGAGAGCTGCTGCGCAAAGAAGTCTGCCGCTTTTATCTCTTGCTGCGTTAGGATACTGAACTGCTTTTTCAATATCTTTAATGGTAATAAGACCGGAAAGTCTGCCTTCCTCGTCAACAATAGGGAGTTTTTCAATTTTTCTTGCACGAAGAATTTCCTGTGCCTCTTTAAGAGTTGTACCGATAGGTGCGGTTACGAGGTTTTCCTTAGTCATAACATCTTCGATTTTAACATTAAAATCGGTGAGGAAACGCATATCTCTGTTTGTGATAATACCGACAAGCTTTCTGTCCTCATCACAAATCGGAACACCGCTGATTTTAAATTTTCCCATAAGAGCATTTGCATCTGCTGCAGTATGATCTTTTGAAAGATAGAAAGGATTTACAATAACGCCGTTTTCGCTGCGTTTTACTTTGTCAACTTCTTCAGCCTGTTTTTCAATGGGCATATTCTTATGAATAACACCGATACCGCCCTCTCTTGCAATTGCAATTGCCATTTTTGCTTCGGTTACAGTGTCCATTGCTGCGGTCATAATAGGTGCATTGAGTACGATATCTCTTGCAAGAACAGTTTTTGTGCATACATCTTTCGGAAGTACATCGGATTTTGCAGGAATAAGAAGTACATCGTCGAAAGTAAGTCCTTCGTAAAGGAATTTTTCATTGGTGTTCGGATTTACCATGTTTTCATTCTCCTCCTGATATTTAAATTTTTATTTCGTTTGTGTAAATTTTAACCATTCTAACACCTTTAGAACCTTTTTTCAAGCCTTTTTTTTAATTCTACTTTACGCTCACCTTTTACAAAAATAACTAAATTTTATTGTGCATTTTGCACAAGTTATTTGGAAAAAATTGACTTTTTCAATTTGCAACGATTTTATTACATAATTAAAAAAAGAGCGCCAAAAGACGCTCTTTTTTTCTTTTATCTGATTTCATCCATGCCCATATATTTTCTGAGCACTTCGGGAATGGTTACGGAACCGTCCTCGTTCTGATAGTTTTCAAGGATAGCTGCAGTTGTTCTGCCTATTGCAACACCGCTGCCGTTAAGGGTGTGTGCGAAAACAGCTTTTCCGTCCTTATCTTTGCATTTGATATTTGCTCTACGAGCCTGGAAATCCTCGAAGTTAGAGCAGGAGGAAATTTCAACATATCTTCCGTAGCTGGGCATCCAAACTTCAATGTCATAGGTTTTTGCAGAGCTGAAAGTAAGGTCGCCTGTTGTAAGCACAACAACTCTGTAAGGAAGTCCAAGTCCCTGAAGAACTTTTTCAGCCTCACCGGTAAGCTCCTCAAGCTCCTCATAGGATTTTTCCGGATCTGCAAATTTAACAAGCTCAACCTTGTTGAACTGATGCTGACGGATAAGACCACGGGTATCACGACCTGCGGAACCTGCTTCTGCACGGAAACAAGCGGAATATGCGCAGTATTTAATCGGAAGTGTTGCTCTGTCAAGAACCTCTCCCCTATGGAAGTTTGTTACGGGAACTTCTGCGGTAGGAATAAGATAAAGGTCCTCGCCCTCAAGTTTATACATATCCTCTGCAAACTTAGGAAGCTGACCTGTTCCGGTCATAGATGCTTTGTTTGCCATAAAGGGCGGGAAAATCTCGGTATATCCGTTTGCGGTATGGGTATCGAGGAAATAGTTCATAATTGCACGCTCAAGTCTTGCGCCGAGATCTTTATAGAAATGGAATCTTGCACCGGTAACCTTACCTGCTCTTTCGGGATCGAGAATATTGAGGTCCTGACCGATATCCCAATGTGCTTTAGGCTCAAAGCTGAATTTTTTAGGCTCACCCCAGCGGCGAAGCTCTACATTTTCGGTATCATCCTTGCCGTAAGGCACAGCTTCATTGGGAATATTCGGAATTTTAAGAATAAGTTCAAGCTGACGGTCCTCAAGCTTTGCAAGCTCCTCGCCGCATTTTTTGCTTTCCTCTGCAATAGCTTTCATCTGAGCCATAAGCTCGGTTGTATCTTCACCGTTCTTTTTCATAACGGGAATCTGCTTGCTTGCACGATTCTGCTGTGCTTTAAGGTCATCGGTTTTTGCATTGAGTTTACGACGCTCTGCGTCAATTGCAACAAGCTCATCAACAGCCTCGTCCATAGGTTTAAATCTTCTGCGGCAGGCCTCTTTAACAAGCTCTGCGTTTTCTCTGACAAATTTTATATCAAGCATTGCTTTTTCTCCTTATCTGTACATTTTCTTTTTAAGAATACGCTCGCAAATATCCGCAAGCTCCTCTTTGCTGTAAAACGGAAGCTCAATTGTTCCGCCTTTTTCGGTTTCTGTTATTTTAAAGGGTCTGCCAAGTTCATTTGTCATAGCAACCTGCATCTCCCTATAAAACTTATCTTTCGGGAATTTTTCCTTCTTTTTAGGAGATTTTTCCTTTTCAATAGGCTCTTTTCCCATTTTTGCAGCCATTTTTTCCGCTTCTCTTACAGAAAGCTCACCGGAAACGATTATTTTAGCAAGCTCAAGTCGCTTTTCCTCCGGTGCGGAAAGAATTGCCTTAGCGTGTCCTGCGGAAAGTTTTCCGGAGGAAACCATCGGAAGAACTTCGCTCGGAAGATTGAGTATTCTAAGAGTATTCGCAACAGCTGGACGGGATTTTCCAACTGCCTCGGAAAGCTGCTCCTGAGTCATACCGTATTTATCCATAAGTCTACGGTAGCCTTCGGCAGTTTCAACTGCATTCAAATCCTCTCGCTGAAGGTTTTCTATAAGCGCAACCTTATCCGTTTCCTCATCCGAAAGTTCTCTTATAAGCGCAGGCACCTCTGAAAGACCCGCAATTCTTGCGGCTCTCCACCTTCTTTCACCTGCAACAATCTGATACATACCGTTTTTTGTCGGTCTTACCAAAAGAGGCTGTAAAACGCCATGTGCCGCAATGGAATCTGCAAGCTCATTCAAAGCTTCTTCATCAAATTCCTTTCTCGGCTGAGACAAGTTAGGCTCAATTTCAGAAAGCCTTACGGTGCTAATTCCGCCTTCATCCGCAGAAACAGCGGTTTGATCCGCAAAAAGTGCATCTAAACCTTTTCCAAGTCCTCTGGATTTTGCCACACTATCCCTCCGTTCTGTTATTTGCAATTATTTCGTCCGCCAACGCAAGATAGCTTTGACTTCCCTTTGATGCAAAATCATAATATATAACCGGTTCACCGAAGGACGGTGCCTCCGAAAGTCTTACATTTCTCGGAATAACGGTTTTAAATACCTTTTGCGGGAAGTATTTTTTAACTTCCTCCACAACCTGCAATGTAAGATTCAGCCTTGCATCGTACATTGTGAGTAAAACGCCCTCCATGTCGATATAGCTGTTATAAAGCCTTTTTACTGTGCGAACAGTTGCCATAAGCTGTGAAAGTCCCTCAAGCGCATAAAATTCACACTGTATCGGAACAAGAATACTCGTACAGGCGGCTAAGGCGTTAAGTGTAAGAAGTCCAAGTGACGGCGGACAGTCTATACAGATATAATCGTAATCCTTTTGCAGGGTTGCCAAGGCACTTTTAAGCCTAAGCGCCCTGTTTTCCATATCAACAAGCTCAATTTCCGCTGCCGCAAGATCAATACTTGATGGAATTATATCAAGATTTTTATATTTCGTCCTGATAGTTGCCTCTTTTGCAGAGCAGGAACCGAGTATTACCTCATAAACCGAATGTTTTACTTCCCTTTTGTTAATTCCAAGTCCGGAAGTAGCGTTGCCCTGAGGATCCGAATCCACAAGCAAAACTCTGCCCCTTGTTCTGTAAGCAAGGGCTGCCGAAAGGTTTACAGCGGTTGTCGTCTTACCAACTCCGCCTTGTTGGTTAGCAAATGCTATAATTCTGCCCATTCTTTCCTCCGCTTATTATTATTACCTTTTTATTATAATAGAGTACGCCCTTTTTTTCAACTTGTTTATGAAATTTTTCAAATTTCTTTTTAAAAATGTTTCACGTGGAACTTTTTAAATCCTCTTTCAGCTTTTGTTTCACGTGGAACAAACACAAAAAGCTGTCCTTGCGGACAGCCTTTTGTGTTCTTTCAGGGGAATGTGTTTATTGAAGCGGACGCTTCTATATAACTGACGGTGCGGATGCGGAACGCACCGGAGCAGCAGCTGAATCGGCGGAGCTTTCCGCCCTTCGAAAAGCTCTGCTTTTCGGAACGCAAACCGTATAGATAAGGTTTTCATCGGACTCGGTAACTGTGCTCACCGCACAAAGTCCCGCCGAATTCATAACCTCAACGGCGTGCTCAAAGGTATTTATAAAAAGCCGAAGGTCTTTTACCAAATATTTCGGCTTTCGCCTATTCTCTTTGCTTTTCAAAATTTTATCTATATAATCCACCGTATTCGGTACATTAAGCTGCTTTTTTGCAATATATTCCGCAGCCTTCACCCTTTTTAAAGGGTCAACAATGCGCAAAAGCTCCCTTGCGTGTCTTTCCGTAAGATTATTTTCGCAGATTATATTTTTAATATCCGGTTCAAGCTTTAAAATTCTCAGCTTATTTGAAAGGGTTGATGAGGCAATTCCAAGTCGCCTTGCAGCCTCCTCCCTCGGAATATTCCAAGCGGCAATGAGCTTCGCAACTGCCTCAGCCTCATCAAAAGGTCCCAAATCGCTGCGCTGCAAATTCTCAATAAGCGCCCAAACAGCAGAATCCTCATCGGAAATATCATAGACCACTGCATCAATTTTCTCTTTTCCGATAAGTTTGCAAGCACGAACACGCCTCTCCCCTGCAATAATTTCAAAACCGCCCTTAATTTTGCGCAGAGCAACAGGCTGAATAAGTCCGTTTTCACGGATGCTTTCGGCTAAAGCCGAAAGCTCCTTTTCATCAAAACTATGCCTCGGCTGAAAACGGTTCGGAACAATTTCCGAAAGAGCAATGCTTTGAATTGAGTTTTGCTTTTTAAGAATATCAAACACGCTCCTCGCCTCCTGAAATTATCTTACCATAGTTTTCCATTTTTTACCATAGTTTTTCATCGCAGAAAATGCCATAAAAAATCCTCAAAAAATGCTTTTTGACATATGAAACCGAGCTTTCTGTCGAAGTAAAATAAAAAAGGTTCTTTTCTGCGAAAAGTTTTTGCATAAATAATTTTTATCGTTTTTCGATAATTTTTTATTGACTTTCGTTAATACTAATGCTAAAATAAAGCCAAAGAAAATTGCATGGAGGTGTTTTTATGACACAGCAGAATCTTTCAAAATGGCTCAAGGCAGTGATAATCGGAACCGGAATTTTCGGACTGATAATTTTCGGATGGCTGATTCCCTCCTATGGAGCAAACCTTGCGTCAATCTATCCCGAGCTTAATTATTGCTTTTGGCCGTGGCTTATTTTCCTCTGGATCTGTGCAATACCCTGTTTCGTATCGCTGTATTTCGGTTGGAAAATCGCAGAAAACATCGGCCTTGATAAATCTTTCAGCTTTGATAACTCAAAAAATCTCAAAATAATCTCACAGCTTGCCGCAGCGGATTCCGCATTTTTCTTAATAGGAAACTGGGTGCTCGTGTTTTTTGATATGAACCATCCGGGCGTTGCCCTTATTTTTGCGTCCTTACTAACCTTTGTGGGCGTAGCTGTTTCGGTTGTTTCAGCAGCAGTTTCCCACCTTGTATATAAATCCGCAATTCTTCAAAATGAAAGTGATTTGACTGTTTAAAGGAGGCGTGCTCATGGCTATTGAAGTTAATCTTGATATCATGCTCGCAAAAAGAAAAATGAGCATGACCGAACTTTCCGAAAAGGTCGGAATTACAATGGCGAACCTTTCAATCCTTAAAACAGGAAAAGCAAAGGCTGTTCGCTTTTCAACTTTAGATGCAATTTGCAAGGCGCTCGACTGTCAACCCGGAGATATTCTCTCCTTTAAAGATGATTCGGAATAACCGGAGGGTCTACCATGCTCACAAAAATTTTAACCGTAATTTTTGCTTTTATTGTATCGCTTTTCTGCTCAATTTATAATTTCTTTTACACAATTCCCGATGTTGCTGCAATAAAAAGCTGCACCGGAATTAAAATAAGCTCCTCCCAGATTGAATTTTACGAAGATGAGCACGGAAGTTTTCACGGTGACAGAGAGATGCTCATAATTTTTTCTCCCACCGAAAAACAAATAGATTTCATCAAAAATAATTGGGAAAAAACTCCCATAAAAGATTCCATTGCCCCTTTAATTTTTCAAAAATCAGAGTATAATAGTCTCAAGGATTTAATTCCCGATGTAAAAGGCTTTTGGATTTTTGAGGACCGTGGAAATTCAGTTTACTCATATAATTTTTCATTTGCCTTTTTCGATGGAGAAAATGTCTATTATTATGAACTTGACACCTGAGGAGGCTTTTTAAATGCTCACATGGCTCATAATGCAAATTCAAAAAATCGAAGGCGCAAATCTCGTGCTCATAGTATGCGCCGCCGCTTGGATAATTTTCCTCGGACTTTTTATCGTTATAAAAGCTAACCGTGGAAAAAATCAGTTTAAAACCGCATTTATAACCGGCGGCGTTTTAACTTTAATCTGCGACATAATTTGGTTTTTCAAGTTTTTCGATAATTTTGAATACCTTAATCCGGGTTTCGGCGGAGTAATTTGGCTTTTCATTCTTCCGGGTGCAATGCTTTTTGCGGTTATGTTTTTAAGCTATTTGAACGCAAGTCGCTATGAATTTGATAAGGAAAAGCGTGAAAAAGAAAAGGCAAAGCAGCGTAAAAAAGAAAAGCGTCTTAAAAAATATGAAAATAAAAACGAAGAATAAGATATAAAAAAAGCACCGCAAAAGCGGTGCTTTTTTATTATTTGTAATATTTTATTTTGATTATACTTTAAGTAAACGGTTCTTCGATTATTTAAGGGGCTTTTCGCTGATTTTAACCCTTTGACGAGGATATTTTGAAGGAGTTGCCGCACTTTTTTTAATGAAGGCAACACTTCTTCCTCCTGCGGGGATTTCATAAATTTCGGGAGGAAGAATTTCTCCGCCCAAAATTTTTACAGCAGCTTTCGCATCCTCAAGCTCCGATAAAACCTCTGCGGTTTTCATAGGCGCAAAAACTCCGTCAACTTTTACAAGTGGCAAACAGTATTCACTTAAAACCGCAAGATTTGCAACTGCCCTTGCGGTTACAAAATCAAAGCTCTCTCTTAAAGTTTTATCGTGACCTGCGTCCTCCGCTCTTGCGTGAACAAGTGTTGCATCTAAGCCTATTTCATCAAGCACAGCCTTTAAAAAATTCAGCCTTTTCTGAAGTGAATCTATGAGCACAAGCTCAATATCGGGCCTTGCAATTTTGAGCACGACACCCGGAAAGCCTGCGCCCGTTCCCACATCTGCAACCCTTGCGCCAACGGGAATTTTCGCCCTTTTAAGGTAAGCAAGGCAATCGAGGAAATGTTTTACTGCAATTCCCTCGTCATCGGTTATTGCGGTGAGGTTCATTTTTTCATTCCATTCCACCAAAAGCTCTGCATAACGCTCAAGCTGAGCATACTGCTCCTCGGAAAGAGGTTCTGCGTGCTCATTTATATAATTCTTTAATATATCAACGACCAATTCGGCACCTCATTTCTGCAAATATACGAGCAAAACGGAAACATCCGCAGGCGAAACGCCTGAAATTCTGCTTGCCTGACCGATATTCATAGGTCTTACTCGGTTGAGCTTTTCAATAGCCTCAAGCCTTAAACCGTGAATTGCGCTGTAATCAATATCCTCGGGGATTTTCTTTTCCTCAAGGCGATGCATCTGCTCCACCTGTGCAAGCTGCTTTTTAATATAACCCTCATATTTAATTTCAATTTCAACCTGCTCAATAACATCTTCCGGAAGTTCAGGGCGGTTATTATCGAAGGGTTCAAGGTCAAAATAGCTTATCTGAGGGCGTTTTAAAAGTTCTGCAACCCTTGTTCCTTCGGTAAGAGGCGCAGTTCCCTTTTCTATGAGCATTGCATCAAGCTCGGTGCTCATTTTAACGGAGGCGGTTTTCACCCTTTCAAGTTCCTCGTCACGAAGTCTGCGCTTTTCGATAAAATCAGCCCATCTTTCGTCACTTATCAAACCGATTTCCCTGCCCAAGGGGGTAAGACGCATATCTGCGTTATCCTGTCTGAGCACCAAGCGGTATTCGCTCCTGCTCGTCATCATACGGTAAGGGTCAAGAACGCCCTTTGTACAAAGGTCATCCACAAGGGTTCCTATATAGGAATTGCTCCTTTCGAGCACAATTTCATCCTTACCGAGAACTCTCCTTGCAGCATTTATACCTGCAAGAAGTCCTTGAGCAGCAGCCTCCTCATAACCGGAAGTTCCGTTGAACTGTCCCGCACCGAAAAGTCCTTTCACCTTGATAAATTCAAGGGTGGGTTTAAGGTCAAGGCTGTCGCAGCAGTCATATTCGATCGCATAGGCGTTTCGCATAATGCTTGCGTGCTCAAGACCCTTTATGGAATGATAAATTGCAAGCTGAACATCCTCGGGAAGTGAGCTTGAAAGTCCCGAAAGATACATTTCCTCCGTATCAAGACCCATTGGTTCAACAAAAAACTGATGTCTTGTTTTATCGGGAAAACGCATAACCTTATCTTCGATGCTCGGGCAATAGCGAGGGCCTATTCCCTCAATTTTTCCCGAATAAAGAGGTGAACGGTCGATATTTTTTCTTATAACCTCATGGGTTTCCTCATTAGTATATCCAATCCAGCAATCGACCTTATTTTTAAGTTCACCCTTTGTTTCAAAGCTAAAGGGCACTATGTGCTCATCGCCATGCTGAATTTCAAGGCTGTCATAATCAATGCTGCTTCTGAGCACTCTTGCGGGAGTTCCCGTTTTAAAACGACGAAGTTTAATTCCGAGTTTTTCAAGAGAATCCGAAAGAGGTTTTGCCGGAGAGCTTGCGTCGGGGCCGCTTTCCCATTTTCTGTCGCCTACATAGATAATTCCTTTAAGATATGTTCCGGTACAGATTATTACATTAGGCACCTCATAAAAAGCGCCGAGATGTGTAACAATTCCGAGCACGCCTCCGTTATCATCAGGACGGATTTCAACAACCTCCGCCTGTTTTATATCAAGATTTTCCTGATTTTCAAGAGTCTTTTTCATCAAAAGATGGTAATAGGCTCTATCCTCCTGAGCACGAAGACTATGTACCGCAGGTCCCTTTCCGAGATTGAGCATACGGCTTTGAAGCATCATTTTATCCGCAGCCCTACCCATTTCTCCACCTAAGGCATCAATCTCACGCACAAGATGACCCTTAGCGGTTCCTCCTATGGAGGGGTTGCAGGGCATATTTGCGATTTTATCCAGATTAAGCGTAAAAATACAGGTTTTTACACCAAGCCTTGCAGCAGCAAGGGCAGCCTCAACACCTGCGTGACCTGCACCCACAACCGCAACATCATATTTTCCCGCATAATATTCTTCCATAGTCAAACCTCTTTTTATAATTATTTTCCCACGCAGAATTTTTCAAAAACATTATCAATAACAGCATCGCTTGCTTTTTCGCCCGTAAGCTCATAAAGTGCATCAAGAGCACTTTCAATGCAAATTCCAACCGCATCAAGGGTCATTCCGAGGAAAACTGCGTTTTTCGCCTCGGTAATTGAGGATTTCGCCCTGCGTACACAGTCGAGCTGACGCTCATTTGCCATAACAGGCTCCGCCGGGTCAAGTTCCGATGTTTTAAGAACCTTTGCAAGAGCATCTCTGAATTCATCTTCGCCATATCCCTTTGCGGCTGAAATTGTGACAACATTTTCAAAAGCAGCCTTTACCTCATCAATATCCGCCTTAATTTCAAGGTCGGATTTATTTATTACCGCAACACAGGGTCTGCCTTTCAGCTTTTCAATAAGCTCCCTATCCGTTTCGTCAAAAGGTCTGCTGCAATCGAAAACGGCAATTACCACATCACAGCGTTCAATTTCATTATTTGCCATATCGACACCGATTTTTTCAACCGTATCCTCGGTATCACGAATTCCCGCTGTATCAAGGAGCCTTATGGGGATATCCCCTACCAAAACGGATTCTTCAACAATATCCCTTGTTGTACCTGCAATTTCGGTTACGATACTTCTATCTCTGCCCGAAAGCAAATTCATCAAAGTTGATTTACCGACATTCGGTTTACCTGCAATTACCGTTGTAGCACCCTCACGGATAATTTTACCTGCGTCATAGGTATCCATAAGTCTTTTAAGCACAAAATCGGTTTCGTTAAGTTCATTTATAAGGTGCTCATCCGAAAGCTCCTCCACATCCTCCTCGGGATAATCACTCCAGGCGGCAATATGTGTTTCAAGCTCAGTCAATCTTTCGGTAACGGAACGGATTTTTTTATAAAGTGCGCCATCTCTCATTGCCAAAGCAGCTTTACCTGCGCCCTGAGATTTTGCGGATATCATATCCATAACAGCCTCAGCCTGTGTAAGGGTGAGTTTTCCGTTTAAAAACGCTCTTTTAGTAAATTCACCGGGCCCTGCAATTAAGGCTCCGTTTTCAAGTGATGCTCTTAAAACTCTTTTTAAAAGAGCAGGACTTCCATGACAGGAAAACTCCACCGTATTTTCGCCCGTATAGCTTTTCGGTGCAAGAAAAACCGTTGCCACCGCCTCATCAATATCGCCTTCGCCGTCAAAAACTCTGCCATAGGCACAGGAATATCCCGAAAGCTCCGAAAGCTTTTTTCCACCTTTAAATGAGCGGAACATCTTTTCGCCTATGATAACAGCGTCCTCTCCGGAAATTCTTATAACACCGAGTCCCGATGCGGAAAGCGGTGTAGATATTGCAGCAACGGTGCTCATCTATTTTCCTCCAATCAAATTGCTTTTAAAAAAGCCTTTTATCCTATCTTATATTATAAAAAGAGCCGACACTAAAATCAAGTGTCGGCAAGCTTTTTTTATTAAGTTTATCAGTCAAGATCTATTCTTCCGTAAAGAGAAACAGTGCTTGAATCATTTTTAGGTGCATCGTTTACAGAAACGGGAGCCTCTTTTTTAACTTCTTTAGGCTGACGATTCTGATATTTCTTTTCACCTTTGTTATCACGGAATTTTCTTTCGCCACGAGGTTTACCACCCTCAACAGGGCTGATTATAACCTTTCTGTTAGGCTCGCTTCCGATAGATTTTGAAGTTGCACCGGAAACGGTCTGAACAGTTGAATGAACAATTCTGCGTTCATAGGGATTCATAGGTTCAAGAGTGATTGAACGGCCGGATTTAATAGCCTGAATTGCGGTTTTTCTTGCATAAGCACGAAGACTTGCCTCACGCTTGCTGCGGTAATCATCCACATCAAGCACAACTCTTACATAGCTGCCCTCGCTTTTATTAGCAACAAGGGATGCAAGATACTGAAGTGCATCGAGGTTATCACCTCTTCTTCCGACAACGCCGCCCATTTCCTCACCGGAAATTTGAAGAACAAGCATACCGTCTTTCTGAGAATGGGTAACGCCTGCTTCGGGATATCCGAGTGCGGTAAGAACTTCCTTGATATAAGCTGCCGCTTCGGCACCTTTTTTATCAATAATTTCGGAAGAAAGCTCCTTTTTATCCTCTTTAACAGTTTCCTCAGCCTTAACTTCAACAGGCTTTGCCTCTTTTTTAGGCTGCATAGGTTTATGCTCCTTTTTAGGCTTCTCCTGTTTTTTCTCTTTAGGCTGTTCAGAAACAGCTTTTTCGGTTTTAGGTTTATTTTCCTTAACCTCTTTTTTCTTTTTAGGAGCTTCCTGCTTTTTCTCTTTAATTGCAAACATTTTATTGAAATAATCCTCATCAATGGTTGCAATTGCCTTTGCGGGAATAGTTTTAAGTCCGAAGAATTTTTTCTTCGGGCGTTCTAATATTTCAACAGTAACATACTCACGGTCAACGCCGGCCATTTCATAGGCGGCTTCGATCGCTTCCTGAACAGTGCTGCCTGTGGCAACAAACTCTCTTTCCATCTTTAAGCCTCCGTTTTATTTAAGGTCATCGTCGCTAACTTCTTCGTATTTATCGCCGTATTTTTCAGCATTGCGTTTTCTTGCTTCAGCAAGTTTTCTCTTGTTGATCTCTTTTTGAGAGGGATCATCATTCTGCAAATATTTTGCATTTTTCTCTTTCTGAAGTTCCTTAAGCTTTTCTCTTGCTTCAACTCTCTGCTGACGCTTTGCTTCCTTAGCAGCTTCTGCCTCAGCCTCAGCTTTTTCGGCAAGCTTTTGAGGGTTAAGGAAAATATTAAAACAAATGCTCTGGATAAACTGAACCAATGCGGAAAGGGTCCAATAGAAACCTGCTGCTGCAGGTACGATAAATCCGATGTAAACGGACATAAGAGGCATGAGGTAGAGCATGATATTCATAGCACCCGCACCCTGATTGTTGGGATTGGATTTCTGCATATAGAATGTCATTCCAAGCTGGAAAACACCGCAGAGGATAGGTATAAGAAGATACCAGTTAAATCCGCCTTCAAAAGTAAGGCTGAACTGCGGAACTTTTCCCAAATCAAGACCAAAGAAAGTCATATCAAATTCGCTGATCTTTGTAATTATATCCGCATCAATTGCGGAGAAAATCTCAGGCTCCTCCTGAACAAGTTTAAGGAGGTTAATCTGAGTATAATAGGAATTTTGCTGGAAAACATGACCTGCCTCAGAGGCAATGGAAACCATTTCGTTGATAACGCTGTTGCTTATTCTCAAAATATGATAAAGAGGTTTATAAACAACATCAATAACACCGAAAAGAATGGGGAACTGTATAAGCGAAGGAAGACATCAGCTCATGGGATTATATCCCTCTTCGGTATAAAGCTTCTGAATTTCTTCGTTATATCTCTCTTTGTTGTTACCGTATTTTTCCTGGATTCGTTTAAGCTTCGGCTGGAAAATGGCCATTTTGGCCTGCTCTTTCTGTTGTTTAATAGAAAGAGGGAGAAGCGCAAGCTTGGTAACAACGGTAAAAACTGTAATAGCAAGCGCATAATTGTTTCCGGTAAGCATATAACAGCCCAGCATTACAAAGCCGAGCGGCCAGCCGAAAATTTTCATAATAAACTGCATTATTTACCTTCCTCCTGATTTTTGGAGAGGCTGCTTCCGCTTTTATTAAGTTTTGAATAGTAAAAAAGGTCAAACTTTTCCGGAACGGGATCGTACCCGCCCTTATGGAATGGATGACAGCGCAAAATTCTCATAAAGCCAAGTAACCCGCCCCTCATCGCACCCAATCGGGTAACCGCGGTATATGCCGATGCAGAACCGGTGG
>CAZEKU010000018.1:0-13561 GCA_964512935.1 uncultured Oscillospiraceae bacterium
GCATCAAGGTCGGTATCGTTTTTAACACCCTTTGCCTCTTTCATTTCATCTATGATAACTTCGAAAGTGGATTTCGGAACTTCTTCGACAACATCCGCATACATTTGAATAAAACGGCGGTAGGAGTCATATGCAAAGCGCTCGTTGTTGGTAATTTTAGCAAAGCCTTCGACAACCTCATCATTAAGACCGAGGTTGAGGATGGTATCCATCATACCCGGCATAGAAGCTCTTGCACCGGAACGAACGGAAACAAGAAGAGGGTTGTTTTTATCACCAAAGGTTTTTCCGGTAATTTCTTCAAGTTTTGCGAGGTATTCGTAAATTTCTGCCTGGATCTCATCATTGATCTGACGGCCGTCCTCATAATACTGTGTGCAGGCTTCGGTTGTAACAGTGAAGCCCTGCGGTACAGGCATACCGAGGTTGGTCATTTCAGCAAGGTTTGCACCTTTTCCGCCGAGAAGCTCACGCATGGAACCGTTGCCCTCAGAGAAAAGGTAAACATATTTTTTACTCATATATTGCATCCTCCCAACTTATTGCAATAGTATTTAACATACCGATGCGGACGAAACTATTGTCCAACATAATACAAGTATAACAAAAACATACGATATTTTCTATATAATTTAGTAAAATTCTGCGATTTTGACGAATTTTAATAAAAAATTCATTTTTTTAATGCTTTTACTTGCAAATTATAAGTAAAATTGGCATAATGTATATGTAAATATGTTATATAGACGGAGGTAAACATATGCAAAACGCTGCGGCGATAGTATATACTTCCTGTACCGAATTTACACATAACAAAAGTATCTGTGCTTTAAGGGAGGTTGTGTTTGATCCGATGATAAATTGGGTCAACAAAGCGCTTGATCTTGCAAGCCTCAACGACAGATGTTATGTAATAAATGAGGGCGAGGGCGAACTTTCAAAATATACCGGAGATCATACGGTTATCGTTCGTGAAAAAGAAAGCGGACATCCGGTTGTTTCCGCTAAAGAATGGATAAAAAACAGGCCCGAAACAGATTTTCTCATAGTCGGAGCGGAAGCTGTATTTACCGACCCCGATGTTATAAAAGCTGCGCTTGAGCGACATAGAACTCAAAACGAAAAGCTTACAATAATCGCCTCCGGCGGAAGAGCAGCTCTTATGAAAGAGCTGAGCACGAGCGCTTTTTGGGTAAGACAGGATTTTCTCCTTGAAATTTTTGAGAAAAACGATATCGAAGATAAAAACGGCGATAATTTCCTTGTGGGTGCAATGAAATTGCTTTCCGATGAAAAGCTTGTGGCAGGAACTCATATTGCAGGAAAAGCCGAGATAAATATGAGAGGAAACGACCCTACAGGTCTGCTTACATTAAATGCAGCAGCAAGGACGGTCATCTTTAAAAAGCTTTGCGCAGAGGGCGTTGAATTCACCTGCCTCGACGGAATTATAATTGAACCCTCCGTAAAAATCGGAGCGGGTACAAAAATACTTCCCGGAACAATTTTAAAAGGAAAAACCGAAATCGGTGAAAACTGCGTAATAGGCCCTAACAGCCTTATTGAGGACAGCAAAATAGGCGATGATTCCGAGGTCAATTCGACTCAGATACGCTCCTCGGTTCTTGAAAAAAATGTAAAAATAGGTCCCTTCAGCCAAGTACGCCCAAACTGTGTTATCCATGAGGGCTGCAAAATCGGAGATTATGTGGAAATCAAAAACTCCGAAGTCGGTGCAAGAACCGCTGTTGCACATCTCACATATATCGGTGATGCGGATGTAGGCGAGGCAGTAAACTTCGGCTGCGGTTGCTGTATTGCAAACTATGACGGACAGCATAAGCACCGTACCAAAATAGGTGACCACGCATTTCTCGGCTGCAACACAAATCTTGTTGCACCTGTTGAACTTGAGGATTTTGCCTATACCGCAGCGGGTACAACCGTTACAAAAAATGTTCCCGAATATGCTCTTGCTGTCGGAAGAGCAAAACAGCAGAATATTGAAGGTTGGGTAAAAAAACACGACGCGATAAAAATCAAATAAGTTTAATCGGCAAATTAAAATAAAAAAATTTAGGAGAGATTAAAAAATGAACGTTCACGGCAAAGACATTAAAATTTTCACCGGCAACGCCTATCCCAAGGCTGCGGAAGAGATCGCCAAAAGCCTCGGACTTCCCCTTGGAAAATGTACAGTAGGTCATTTCGCAGACGGAGAAGTAAGCGTATCCCTCGAAGAATCTGTCCGCGGCTCCGATGTATTCATTGTACAGTCCACCTGCAACCCCGTTAATGACAATCTTATGGAACTCATCATCATGATGGACGCATTCCGCCGTGCTTCCGCAGGCAGAATCACCGCAGTAATTCCTTATTTCGGTTATGCTCGTCAGGATAGAAAAGCAAAGGCTCGTGACCCGATCTCCGCAAAGGTTGTAGCAAATATGCTCACCGCAGCCGGCGCAGACAGAGTCCTTACCATGGATCTCCACGCTTCCCAGATTCAGGGATTCTTCGATATCCCTGTAGACCATCTTATGGGCGCACCCATCCTTACTCCTTATTTCCAGCCCATTGTTCATCATCATGAGGACGAGTATGTGGCAGTTTCTCCTGACCACGGAAGTGTAAACCGTGTTCGTAAATTTGCCGAAAAACTCGATATTCCGCTTGCAATTATCGACAAACGTCGTCCTAAAGCAAATGTTTCCGAGGTTATGAATATCATAGGCGATGTAAAAGGTAAAAAATGCATCATCCTTGATGATATGGTAGATACCGCAGGAACCCTTTGCAACGCAGCAAAAGCACTTATCGAAGTCGGCGGAGCACAGTCTGTAACAGCTTGCGCAACCCATGGACCTCTTTCCGGTCCTGCAATTCAGAGAATTAAAGACAGTGTTCTCGAAGAGCTTGTACTTCTCGATACCATTCCGATAAGCGATGAAAAAAGAGAGGAATGTGGAAAAATCACAGTTCTTCCCGTTGCACCTGTTTTTGCTGAGGCAATCGAGAGAATTTACGGTGATCGTCCTGTTTCTCCGCTTTTCCTTTAATTTTTAAATTAAACTACATAAAAAATCCTGCCGAATTCCGGCAGGATTTTTTTATAAAAAAAGACCGCCTAAAGGCGGTCTTTAATTTACGATAAATCAGTCCTCATCCTCAAGTCTTCCAAGAGAACGCATTACCTTGTCATAAGCTGCTTTGGTATTAAAATCAAAGCAAACAAGTTTAACATCTTCAAGGCAGGTATCCTGCTCAAGATATTCAAGAATGGTGTTGATTGCAATTTCAGCAGCTTTAGCAAGGGGGAAACGGTATGCACCGGTGGAAATAGAGGGGAAAGCTACGGTTTTGCAGTTATATTCAACAGCAAGGTCAAGGGATTTTACATAGCACTGGCGAAGAAGCTCTGCTTCATTGGTAAGGCCGTTGTTCCAAACAGGACCTACGGTATGGATGATGTATTTTGCATCAAGCTTAAAACCGGGAGTAATAACAGCATCACCGGTTTTGCAGCCGCCGATTCTTCTGCAGCAGCTGAGAAGTTCGGTACCTGCGGCACTGTGGATGGCACCGTCAACACCGTCTCCACCGAGGAGGCTTGTGTTTGCGGCGTTTACAATAGCGTCAACCTTCATATTGACGATGTTGCCTTTAACAACGGAAAAATTGGTCATTTCAGAATCGTTCCTTTCTTTTTATCAAAGATCACCATCAATATCATCATCAACATCGGCATTGATGTTAAGAGTGTTGATCGTTCTTCTTTTTATACGCTGTTCCTCGGAACAGTCGACAATAAAATCCTTTATTGTCTTTGCGTTTTTAATATTTTTCAGCACAAGCTGACCGTGGGTGACATCGCTTGTTTTGCATACTACTGTAGCGAGTCCGAACATTCTTTGCCAAAGCGAAACGGAAAGAACGGTATCCTGTACTTTATACATATAACAATCATTTTCGGTTCTTGTAAAAAAACCGGAGTTTATGGTTATTTGTTCCTCGGTGATTGTGTATTTAGTAAAAGTAAAGGGAAGACCCAAAAAAAGTAAGCGTTTTCTTTCAACAAATGCCATTATAACACCACCCTTTTAAGAATATTATAACATCTTTTGGACAAATATCAAGGCTTTTATCGCTTATAAAAGGAGTTTTGAAAGGATATTTGCTATAAAGCAAAGAGCAAGACCTGTTAAAAGGGGGACGGCAACCGAAAGAGAAGTCCATTTGATACTTTTGGTTTCTTTCCAAATTGTAAGAACAGTAGTGGCACAGGGCCAATGAAATAAGAAAAAAATTATTGTGCAAAGCGCCCTTGCAGAGGTGAAACCGTTTTCTGCAAAAAGAAGGGCTGTTTGTGAAACATTGCCAAGCTGAGTAAGGGCACCGCCGGAATATCCCATTGCCATTATAGGCAAAGCGATTTCGTTTGCGGGAAAGGAAAGAATAAATCCGCAAAGCACATTTCCGTCAAGACCGAATAGCCTTGCAAAGGGGTCGAGCACAAAGGATACGGTTTCAAGTATGGTTTTTTCACCGATTGAAAAATTTGAGCACAGCCAAATGATAATGCCTGCGGGAATTGCAACAATAACCGCACGACCAAGTACTTTTAAGGTTCTGTCAAAAACCGAACGCACAATTACCTTGCCGATTTTAGGTATGCGGTAGGGAGGAAGCTCAAGAGTGAAGCTTGCAGGAACACCTTTGAGCACGGTTTTTGAAAGGATTTTCGAAACAAGGAATGTCATGAGCACGGAAAACGAAACCGCCAAAGTGAGAATTACTGCACCAAGTAGGGAGGATGAAGTAAAAAACATTGCAACAAGTGCGATAATAGCGGGAAGCCTGCCGTTGCAGGGCATAAAACTGTTTGTTATTATGGCAATAAGCCTTTCACGAGGGGAATCTATAATTCTTGCGCCTGTAACACCAACTGCACCGCAGCCGATTCCCATACACATAGTAAGAGCCTGTTTTCCGCAAGCACCGGAGGATTTAAAGCCTTTATCAAGGTTAAATGCAACTCTCGGAAGATAACCGATATCCTCAAGAATAGTAAAAAGAGGAAAGAAAATTGCCATCGGCGGAAGCATTACGGCAACAACCCAGCTCAGTACATTCCAAATTCCATCGAGTAAAAGGCTTTTGAGCACAGCAGGACAGGGTGTAGCCGAAAGCAAATGCTCAAAAAGGTTGCCGATTTTTGAAAATGCTGTCGAAAGCAAATTCGAAGGATAATTTGCACCGGAAACAGTAAGCCAAAACACAAATCCAAAAAGTATGAGCATAATGGGAATTCCAAGGGCTTTGCCCGTGAGCACCGAGTCGATTTTACTATCCCTTTTTGATGCAGCTGTCGGAAGAAGTTTTACAGCGGATATACATATTTCCTCCGCACGCAAAACCGTACAGGCTGAAATAATATCCGAAACATTATCGGGAACGCTTATTTTTTCAAGAGCGCTGCTCAAAACTTTGCTTTGAGCAGCTTTTTCAAAACGCTTTTTAAATTCCGAAATAAATCCGTGCTCGTTTTCAATAAATTTTAAAGCAGAGTAGATTCCCTCCAGTCCAAAATTCTCATAAAGAACCGGATGAATTTTTTCAAGAGCAAGCTCAATGCTTTTAGGATAGCGCAGAGGAACGGGTTCTGTTATAAGCGTTCCCTCACAAAGCTCGAAAATCATATCCTTGAGCATGGGAATTCCATCAAGAGTTGCAGCCGAAATTCCAACGGTCGGAAGTCCGGTTTCCTTTGAAAGCGCATCTAAATCTATGGAAATTCCCTTTTTGGATGCGTCGTCGAGCATATTTACGCAGATAAGCGTTTTCGGTACAAGCTGTGCTACCTGCAGCGCAAAAATCAAATTTCTTTCAAGACAGCAGGCATCACATACAACTACAGCGCCTTCGATTTTTTCAAAACAAAGAAAATCTCTTGTGAGATTTTCTTCGGCAGAATTCGGTGTAAGCGAATATGTACCGGGAAGATCAATAAGGGTAATCTCGGTTCTTCGCTTGCGAATAATGCCCTCCGCAGTGCCTACGGTTTTTCCGGACCAGTTTCCGGTATGCTGTTTCATTCCCGTAAGTGCATTAAAAACAGTACTTTTTCCAACATTAGGATTTCCTGCAAGGGCAATTTTTCCGATATTCAAGGTTCCCTCACCCCCAAAACAGTTGCGGAATCGCTGTTGCGCAGAGCAATTACCGCACCACGCACCAAAAATGCTTTCGGGTCACCGAAAGGGCTAATACGCACGCATTTTACCTTTGTTCCGGGAACAAAACCTATGTCCATAAGCCTTTGACGAAGCTCCCCCGAGGTTTTAAGTTCTTTTATCACAGCATGTTCATTTATTTTTAAATCACAAAGCGAAAAGTCACGCATAAAAATCTCCCTTTATTGTAAAATATGGTATTCACCCACTATCACAATATGAGAAATAAGGGCAAAGGGATAAATTTAATGAAATTTTAATCATTTGTTTGCAAAATGCAGTCAATTTCCTGTGACATTTGCGGTAAAATATAGTAAAATGAAAATAAACGATAAGGGGGAATTCCTTTGGCATTTTTAGATAAAATAAACGATTTTGCAAAAACAGCTACAGAAAAAACAAATACCGCTATCGAGATAACAAAGCTTTCCGCCAAAATTGATACGGAACAGCGCACTTTAAGCGATATTATAAAGAAAATAGGCGAATACTATGTTGCAAAAATTGATTCGGGCGAGGTGCTTGATGACGAAGTAATGGCAATATATGAGGGCGTTAAGAAAAGCCGCAGCACAATCGCAGAAATGCGTGCAGAGGTGGAATCACTCAAAACCGTTAAACCTACAGCGGATGAAAATAAATCAAAATACTGTCCGTTTTGTGGAAAAGAGCTTGATGTAAGCGCAAAATTCTGTCTTAACTGCGGAAAACAGCAGCAATAAAAAAATCCCGTATGATTTTTCATACGGGATTTTTTAAAATGTCTTAAAAGATATTTACAGAGTCAGCAAGTATCTTTCGAATTTCAATATGCTGAGGGCAGGCTTTTTCACATTTTCCGCATTTAATGCAGTTTGAAGCGGAACGCTCACCGAGATTAGGCAGCCAAATATGATCTTTTCCGAAACGCTTTATCTCGTTTAAAGTATCAAAAATCTCCGGGACGGCAATGTTTTTCGGGCAAACCTCTGTGCAGTATTTGCAGGAGGTGCAGGGGATTGTTTCAACGGAGTTTATAATTTCAACAACCTTATCGAGAAGTGCAAATTCCTCAGCATTAAGAGGTTCAAAATCTTTCATTATGCTTATGTTTTCTTCCATTTGAGCAAGAGTGCTCATTCCGGAAAGCACCATGAAAACGCCATCTTGAGAGGCTGCATAGCGCAAAGCATATTCCGCTGCGCTTTTTTTGGTAGGTTCAAGAAGTTTAGCGGCTTTTTCGGGAAGGTCAATAAGACCTCCTCCGCGAACAGGCTCCATAACGATAACGGGTTTATTGAATTTGCGGCAGACCTCAAGACATTTTCTTGCCTGAACCTCGTCATCCTCATAGTCCACATAGTTTACCTGAAGCTGAACAAATTCAACCATAGGTTTTTCGCTGAGTATTTTTTCAAGATAATCTGCGGAATCGTGGAATGATAATCCGAGATGCTTAATTTTGCCTTCGGCTTTAAGCTTTTCGCCTGCCTCATAAGCGTTGCAGCGACAATATTTAGGATAGTTATTGCGGCTTTGTGCGTGCATTAAAAAATAGTCGAAATATTCGGTTCCGCAGGCTTTGAGCATTGTATCAAAGACAACCGGAATGTCCTCCTCTTTTTCAAAGGTGCTTGAACTGAGCTTGTCCGCAAGCAAAAAGCTCTCTCTCGGATAACGCTCCACAAGAGCTTCTCTAATTGCAAGCTCGCTTGCACCTTTTAAATAGGGATGAGCTGTATCAAAATATGTAAAGCCCTCCTCTAAAAAGCGATCCACCATTTTTTTGACCTGTTCAATATCTGCCTTATCACCATTCATAGGCAGACGCATAAGTCCGAAACCGAAATTTTTCATTTAAAAAGCCTCTTTTCTCGGAATATAATAAATATATAATATAACTTTCTTTTTGCAAGGTCAAGCGTACATATGTGTTAAAAGAAAAATTATAAATAGAAAAAAGATTATTGAATATCTTTTTCGGTTTTGATATAATATAAAATCAGAGAAGGAGGCGGTATTTTTGAATAAAAAACTGCTTGTTACAGCTGTAGCAATCCTTGCTGCTGCAATAACCGCAACAACCGCATTTGCAACAGGTACTTTTGAATCAAAGGAAAATGGGGAAATTCAAAAGGCAGAAAGTGTCGAAAGTAATAATGAGGAAAATAAAGTAACCGAGCTTAAATACGATTACAGCTACCTTAAAGGAACAAAATATAAAAATCTTTATAAGACAAAATATGTAAACCTTTTAAAAACAATGGAAGAAAAAACTCCCGAAAAAGAGGAAAATACAGGTTCTTCAACCGGACAGATAGGGGTAGGCTCCGTATCAAATCCCGGATATTCCGGTGAGGTCGGAAGATATTCTCTCAACAGCAAAACCGTTGCCGCACATCTTACAGTGCAGGGCACAAATGTCCAAAACAGACCTGTTTGGCAGTGTACGGGAAATACAAACTATTACACAAACGGAAGCGTTACATGGGCAGCAGGCAGTGCAAATTTAAGAAGCGGAGCGCTTTCTCAGAACACTGTTATTTATGGTCATAACTGGGGCAACTGCTTTGTTCCCTTTAAGAGAACAGGCCCCGAATTTGAATCACTTATGGCATATACCTATTCCGATTTCGTTGCACAGAATCAGTATATATACCTCACCACCAACAGCGGTGTTCACACATTCAAGGTATTTGCGGTTTGCTTTACAAAGGACCTTAACTTCTATATAAACTGCAACGGAATAAATGTAGCATCCGTTGCCGCAAAAGCAAAAAGCATGAGCCTTTTTGATTTCGGTGTAAGTGTCGGTTCAAACGATAAAATAATAACCCTTTCAACCTGTACCCGTTATTACAGCGGACTCGGAGCAAATCAGCGATTTATCATAATGGGAAAACTCGTCAGCACCGAATAAATTTATAAAAAACTATGGACAGAACGAAAAAACTGTGATATAATAACTACCGCTGATAAGTTCAGCGGTATCTTCGGGGGCGTAGCTCACTTGGGAGAGCGCTTGAATGGCATTCAAGAGGTAGAGAGTTCGATCCTCTTCGTCTCCACCAAAAAAACGGTTTAACCTTTGGGTTAAACCGTTTTTTTATTATATAAAATTTTAAAATAAAAAAACAAAAGCCCTTGAAAAATCAAGGGCTTTTTTATAAAATTTGGTGGAGACACACGGACTCGAACCGTGGACCTCTTGCGTGTGAAGCAAGCGCTCTAACCGGCTGAGCTATGCCTCCGTAGGTTTCGGTAAAAAATATTATAACACTTTCGTGAACTTATGTCCATAATACTTTATAAAAAAATTTATAATTAGTTAACCATTGTAAAAAATATCCATGATAAAATAAATGTATTAAAGAAAAAGGAAGATTTTATATGATAATGCAAAAGCTCAGACAATTTATGTACGGAAGATACGGTACAGATACACTTTCATTGGCACTTGTAATAGGAGGTTTTGTGTTCTACACATTATATGTATTCACAAGATTGCCGATTTTATATCTCGTTTCACTTGTTTTTTACGGAATTGCAATTTTCAGAGCTCTTTCAAAAAATATTGGAAAGCGCCGCAGTGAAAATCAAAAATTCATGACAATTTGGTATAAAACCAAAAATCTTTGGGTAGGATTTAAAGCGGATATTGAGGAAATTAAAAGATATAAACGCTTTAAATGTCCAACCTGCGGACAAAAAATAAGAATCCCCAGAGGCAGGGGAAAGGTTGAAGTTTGCTGTCCTAAATGTTCAAACAGATTTGTAAAGAAGGTATAATATGGCTAAAAAGCTCTTGCTTATTGTAAATCCTGTTTCCGGAATGAGGCTCGGAGTTCTTTATCTGACAAAAGCAGCATCTGCGCTTTCCGAAGGCGGATACGATGTTTTCACAATGATGACATCAAAAAGCGGTGATGCAAAAAAATGGGCAGAGGAATACGGAAAGGATTTTGATATAATAGTTGCCTGCGGCGGCGACGGAACATTTAATGAGGTCGTCTCCGGAAATATCTTCGGTGCAAACAAAATAATGGGATATATCCCCTGCGGAAGTACAAACGATTTTGCCGCAAGCATAGGCCTTTCAAGTGATATCGTGACCGCTGCTCATAATATTGCAAAGGGCAGCGAATATGTTTTCGATGCAGGACTTTTCGGTGAAAGACCCTTCACCTATGTGGCGTCTTTCGGTGCATTTACAAGAACAAGCTACACCACATCGCAAAGCTTTAAAAATATCGTCGGACATCTTGCCTATATTGTAGAGGGCGGATTGGATCTTAAAAATCTGAAACCGGAATTTGTATCCATTGAGGCAAACGGAGAAATACATGAGGGCAATTATATATTCGGAGCCATAAGCAATTCCACATCTCTCGGAGGAGTTTTAAGTATCTCACCCGAGCTTGTTGATATGAACGACGGACTTTTTGAAGTCATGCTCATAAAATATCCCGAAAATGCTCAGCAGCTTTCAAAGACCGTTCAAGCAATCATATCAAAGCAATATTCCGAGTGTGAAACCATTGAGTTCTTCTCCTGCGAAAAACTCAGGGTGCTCAAAAATCCATTCGGAGGATGGAGCCTTGACGGAGAGTATGAGAAAGGCGAAGACGGCGTGCTCATAGAAAATAAAAACTCCGCAATAAAGTTAATTAAATAAAAAATTAACCGCTGACTTTTCAAGAATTACTGAAAAGTCGGCGGTTTTTTATATTCAATTTTCCCTTTTAAAAACTCTTTCGCCGCCGATATAGGTTTCAAGAACCTTAGCATCAAGAAGTTCATTTTTCGGAATTTCTAAGAGGTTTCTATCCATAATAATGAAATCCGCCTCCATTCCGGGAGCGATTTTTCCACGAATATTTTCATCACCGCTTATATAAGCGCCCTCTGCCGTATAGCAATAAAGAGCATCATATACCGAAATAGCCTGATTCGGAAGATAGGGCCCGTTTCCCTTACAATCGTTTCTTGTAACAGCACAGTAAATTCCACGCATCGGTTTGAAATTTTCAACGGGACAGTCAGTACCGAATGCCTCGTGAACACCTCCGTCAATATAATCTTTCCATGCGTAAGAGGTCGATGCAAGCTCACTTCCGACCCTTGAATCCACTATATGCATATCATAATCAATAAAAACAGGCTGAGTGAGCGGGGTTATTTTAAGGCGGCAAAGCCTTTCAATCTGACTTTTTTCGGTTATTTGACAGTGAACAATTGCGTGTCTCGGAGAAAATTCGGGATAGGCGTTTTTTGCATTTTCAATGGCATTGAGGCACATTTCCATAGCACCGTTTCCTATTGCGTGTATCGCAACGGGAATATTGCGCTTTTGAGCCTCTAAAACAAATGAATCAAGCTCACTTTGAGAATAAATTGAAATACCCTTTGTGGAGGAGTCATCCGCATAGGAGTTTTTCAAAAATGCAGTTCTTGCACCTAAGCTTCCGTCTGAAATAAGCTTTACGCATGACACCTTAAAGCTGCCGTCACGTATTTTATAATGCTCATGCTTAAACCAATCATCAAGCTCCTCATTTGTTTGAGAAAGAGCCTGCTCCGCATAGTGTATTTTAAGCCTTTTATCAAGAGAGGCTTTTTTAAGTTCATCTAAAAAAGCGTAAGCCTCGCCCTCGGGGGCATATTTCATATCATCGGACTGAACAGCGGTTATACCCTGTTCATAAAGGTCGTTTTGAGATTCAAGCAGCATATTCACAAGCACATCAAGACTCGGATACGGGAGCTTTGATTTGACCTCATCAAAATAGTTTTCTTTAATAACACCGGTGGGATTTCCGTCGGAATCGACCTCACAAAAATCACCGAGTTCACCTGCTTTTTTTGAATCAAGTCCCATGAGCATCATAGCTTTCGTGTTGAGCACGCCTATATGATAGCAGGCTCTCATTACGAGCACGGGATAATCGGAGGTTATCTTATCAAGATCGGCTGCGGTGGGAAAACGCTTTTCGCCATCGGTAAAATAGTCGTGATTCCAGCCCTCACCCACAAGCCAAAGTCCACTTGTTCTATCGAAATGCTCAAGGGCGGTGCTCATTTTTTTTACGATATCCGAAACAGAACTTGATCCCCAAAGGTCAACCGAAAGTTTCGTTTTCACATAGTGCAAAAAGTGCATATGAGAATCGTTAAAAGAAGGCATAAGAAATTTTCCATCAAGGTCAAGGAAACTTGCATCGGAAGAAATAAGCTTTTCTGCCTCGATTTTATCGCCGCAGAAAGTAAATTTTCCGTCTTTCACAATTGCTGCCTCAGCAAGAGGTTTTTCCTTATCCATTGTTGCAATAACCGCATTTTTAATAAGATATTCCAAAGGACTTTCCTCCTTTAATTTTATAAAGTAATTATAGAACAATAGGGGCATTATGTCAAAATAAACTTGCTGTTTTAATTAAAAGAGGGCAAGTGCGGTTGCAATTACAGTGGCTTTTTGATATAATCAATTTGGATAGAATAAAGTCATTTGAGGTGGTATCTTGGCA
This sequence comes from uncultured Oscillospiraceae bacterium, assembly GCA_964512935.1. Classification (GTDB taxonomy): domain Bacteria; phylum Bacillota; class Clostridia; order Oscillospirales; family Ruminococcaceae; genus UMGS1668. The sequence goes on from CAZEKU010000018.1 coordinate 12,737, forward strand.
CTTAGAGTTGACGGATTACAAACAAAAAAACGAATATTATCGGCCTGCGTTCGTCTCTTTTTGGAAAACGGATACAACAAAACAAAAATGGTCCAAATATATAGGGAAGCACATGTATCCGCAGGAAGTTTTCAAAATATTTTTGATGGCAAGGATGCTGTACTTACTGAGCTTGTTCGTTTTATGTTCAATAACCAATTCGGAATGGCTCGTTCAACAGCAGGAAAAAATCTTCCGCCGGTATTTGTATATTCCGTAGAAACCGCTATACAATTAGCAATTACAGAGCTCAACGAAAATATAAGGGATATATATCTTGAGGCATATACCCAAAAGGATACGCTCGATATGATACATAAAGCAACCACAAGAGAGATATACGGAATTTTCGGACAGTATCAACCGGAGCTCAGCGAAAATGATTTTTACGCATTGGAAATAGGCAGTGCAGGACTTATGCGTGGATATATGGCTCGCCCCTGTGATAAAAACTTTACACTCAAGAAAAAACTTGAGATGTTTACAACGGAAAGCCTCAGAATATATAAAGTTCCCGAGGCAGAGCAAAGAGTTGTTGTTGAATTTATTTTAAACCTCAATGTAAGAGAAATCGCAAGAATGGTGCTCAAGGAGCTTTTTAAAGAGCTTTCAATGCACTATGATTTTTCACTTGAGGGAATTTTGACTGAACACTGATAGTTTATATAAAAATGAATATAAAGAAAAAAGCTACAGGCAGTTTTCAATAAGACGATCTGAGAATATTGCTGGCATAGGATAGCTGCCATACAGGGTTCGATAAGAAAAATTGGCGATACTTGGTTT
>CAZEKU010000019.1:0-340 GCA_964512935.1 uncultured Oscillospiraceae bacterium
ATACTGTAAGTTGTACTCTGTTGTCAAGTCTAAATTAAAATTAAATTTAAAATAACTTTTTATGACATTATTTTATTTCAAATTTAATTATTTTTAACTTTGATGTTTAATTTAATTGTTTTTAAAATAAAATACTGTGTGCGACACGATTATGCACAAAAAACGGGCAGAATAGGGTCTCCCCTACTCTGTCCGTTTTTTTAGATTTTTTAATTTAAAATCAGCGATTTTTTATTCCAAAAAACTGCATTTTTTGGCTTATTTATGCGGTTTACCAGACTTTTAAAAGTCTCGGGAAACGCTTCATTATAATACCGCACATCTCCCTTATTTCGTCCGG
>CAZEKU010000019.1:350-13177 GCA_964512935.1 uncultured Oscillospiraceae bacterium
GAATTGTTCCCATCGGGCCGTTTATCGGGTCATATTTAAACACTTTTCCGGCATATCTGAAGCGGCAGTTATTCGCCTCACCGGTTACATAGAAACCGTCATTTTCGCTCTTTTTGAAATCCTCCTCGTCAAGGAAAAGCGTAAATTTCTCTTTATTAGGAGCTCCGTTATACGGACAGCTGTCCGCACAGATTCCGCAGTTATCGCAGAAATCGTTTACATGGATTATTTGACGGCTGCCGTCGGAAAGTTTTATCACCCAGTTTGCACGGTTAGGACAAACTTCCGAACAGAATTCACAAACACTGTCACATTCAAGGCAGCGCTCGCCCTCGGCGCATTTTCCGCAGTCCGCACAAAGTTTGCCGCGCTTTTCAAGGAAGGATCTGTCCTCATTTTCGTTATCGGGAACATATTTGTCAAAATGGCTGTGTGCAATTTTCTTGCAAAGCTTTTGTGCATCCGCAATTACCTTTGCGATATCCTCGGTGTAACCGAAGTTTGCATTTCCCACAAGGTATGTTGCACTGTCTATTTCGTCATAGAGAGTGTCGTCAACCTCCTCGCCTATTGCGTTTATGGCTATATCCGCAGGTACTTTATCCTTTGCACCGGTGTCAATTACGGGTCTAATTCCCGTTTTTTCATCTGGTTCACCGAGTTCGGATACATGGCAGAGAAGCTGTCCTCCACGAAGTCCGCTTGGAATAAGATTTGCGGAGATGAAAATTCCCTCTTTTTTCAATGCCAAAATTTCATCCATTGAGGCTGTCATTTCGCTTTCGGGTTTGTCAAACACAAGCGTTACTCTATCAACGGAGGGAAGTTTTTTTGCACATCTTGCAGCGGAAACAGCCGAATGGCCGCCTCCTATTACAACCACATTTCCCATGATTGTTTCTTCAACCTCTTCGGGTTTGCGTTTGCAGGTTTCAAGGAACTCCAATGCGGAAATATTTTTTCCGAAAGCAAATTTAAGATGTTTTTCCTTACCTGCACCGATGGCGAGAACTATTTTTTCAAAGCCCTGTTCACGGAGCTCTTTAAGTGAGGTTACCTCAACACCAAGCTCCATTTCAATTCCGAGGGTTTGAATAAGCGTTACATCCCATTCGATATCCGAATCCTCAATTCTTGATTTCGGGATATATTTTGTTACTGAACCGCCCGGGCGGTATTCTTTATCGAAAATCGTTACTTTTGCACCCTGTCTTGCAAGGAAACAAGCTGTTGCAAGTCCTGCAGGGCCGCAGCCTACTACTGCAATTTTAGCACCTGCACCGGATTTAGGTTCGGTTTCATCTAAAAGGTCAAAGCAGGCATTTTTTGCCGCTTTATAGTTTTCGCCTTTTATATTCAAAGGACATTCGTAGAATCTTCTTGAACAACCATCCATGCAGGGATGACTGCAAAGGCTTTCAACTGTAAAGGGCATGGGGTTGCGCTCGAAAATAACTCTGAGAGCATCAAGGCTTCTTCCGTTTTTTATAAGGCGCATAACAAGCGGTATATCCGCACCTAATGGGCAGACTGCACGGCACTGTGCCTTAGTACAATTTATATGAGGAATCGGGCCCTCTGCCTTTTTAGGCTTTGCGCCTACAATATTTTTATATCTTCCGCCGGAATATACTTCCTTTTCAATATCAGGAAGGTCGGATGTCAAAATTCCCGAAAACTGTGCGTAATCGCATTTTGAGACATCCTCCGCAAGCTGCTTAAATCTTCTTAAACCGCCGGGTCTGATTATATCGGAAACCACTGTTACAGGCCAAATTCCCGCATTAAAAAGTTTTGATGCGGTAAAATAATCAGCACCGCCTGCAAAGCATATTCTAAGTCCTCCGCCGAAATCGTTTGCGATTTTTTCGGCAAGCGAAAACGCTATCGGGAAAAGTGCTCGTCCCGTAAGGAGACCGTCCTTCACCGAAATATCATTTGCCTTTTCCACATGAAGTCCGTCACATACCTTTACTCCGAATTCAAGGCGGTTCATATCCGCTTTGTTTTGGAGACGGAGAAATACGGGTTTTAAATCATCATAGAGAGCTTTGCTCTCCATTTTTTCCTTGCTTATTTCAATATCATCGTATCCGTTGATATCAAGTATACCTCTAATGGTATAATAACCGAGAAGATCGGGGCTTACCCTTACAAATGTGTGCAGGTGCTTTTCTTCAATAAGATATTCGGCTGCGGCCTCAATTTCTTCGGCAGAAAGTCCGTCTTTCGGTACAAATACCGCTGAAGCGCAAACCTTCGGGCTGATATCGGAGATATAGGTATTATCGACTCCGTCAAGCTCGTCCATATGAGCTCTTGCCCAGTTTTCACATTCACGCCAAACAGGAGTATATTCCGCAGATTTAAGTCCCTCAATAAAGCTGTTCATTTTTTCGGATTTAAGATCCTCAAGACTTCCGCCCACCGACATATTGAAAACAAAGCCTTCAGGCACACCGAGTTCAAATGCTGTGCTGATAAGCTTTATTGCATACCATGCTTTTACATATTCACCGAAAGCCTCGGATATTGAAAGCTCGCTCGGATGTTCGGAAGAATAAGTTCTGTCACCAACGGAAACGCTTGGCTTTTCCGCAGCCTCAGAATCGGGACAAACCGTTTTAAGCTCGAAAAATCTTGCGCCGGAAACATATGCTGCTATTATTCCCTGAGCAGTTTGTGTTACAGGACCTGCGGCAGGGCCTACCGGGTTTTCTATTCTCATTCCGAATATGGGTAATCTTGCCCTTCCGGCTTTATAAAAATCCTTTACGCCGAAAATACTGCCTGTGGCATTGTGCTCCTCAATAAGAAGTCCCATCAGTTTTTCAAACGAAAGCGGTCTTAATTTGTCGCTCATAAGGCAAACCTCCCAAAGTTTAAAACGGTCATAACAATACATACTAATTTTAACATTTTTTGATTACAATTACAAGGTATAAATAAATATTAAAACACACTGTTGTAAAAAGGCATTTTTGATACTTTTTGTATAATTTTATGACAAAATACTATTTGTAATAGAATATACCCGCATTTTGCTGTATTATATAATTTTAAGTATTATATTTTTATTTATTTTATCTTTTTTTTTAAAAAAAAAATTGAATATTTCATATAATAATTGAAATATTCATAAATTTATAATAAAATGATATATTATAATAATATAAAGGGGACTATGTATGAAACGAGCTATCGTACTTGCAGGCGGCGGCGCTAAGGGATCTTATCAGTTTGGTTTTTGGCGTGCTATTCGTGAACTTGGAATTGATTTCCAAATAGTTACCGGTTCCTCCGTCGGTTCTCTTAATGGAGCGCTTATGGCAAGTGGTCTTTATGAAAGTGGACTTGAAATGTGGAGTACCATTAAAACTCACGATATAATAGAAACTTCTCCGAGCAGACTTTCCGAAGTGATTGATACCGAGGGAGTTGCGGGCGCTCTTAAAAATTTTCTCGGAGATTTCGGTGAAAATGCGGTAAATCTTAAAATGGATCCTTTCCCTTTAGGTGAACTTATTGCAAAATATCTTGATGAGCGAAAGCTCAGAGAAAGTGATGTTGAATTCGGTATTATGTGTTCGGAATATCCGAATATGAAAACTCATCCCGTTACACTTGATAAAATACCCTACGGTATGCTAAGAGATTATCTTCTTGCATCCTCTACAGTTTATCCCTCTATGGAGCCTAAGGTCATCGGCGGAAAGAAATATGTTGACGGTGGATACAGCGATAACTTCCCTGTTAACCTTGCCCTTGATATGGGTGCAGAGGATATTATCGGTGTTAACCTTTGTGCTAACGGAATTGAGGCAAAATATGAGAGCGATTATCCTGTTCGTGTAATTCGTCCGAAATTTGACCTCGGTCCTACAATGGAGTTTGTTCCCGAAATTGCAAAACGCAATATCGCTCTCGGATACAATGACACCATGAGAAGTTTCGGAAAATATGACGGCACCTGCTACACCTTTGAAAAAGGCGAAAGCGAAAAAATGCAGAATGAATTTGGAGCATACTGTGCCGAAATGCTTGTAAAATGCGGTGCTGTTTCACATAGCGAAAAGGATCTTTATTATAAATCCCTTGCGGTAAAAGGACTTTGCGAAAAAAGGAAGGAACGCTTTGGTCTTATGCAAAAGAACCTTGCTACGGTTTGCGCAGAAACCGCTGCGGAAATTTACTGCATTGACCCGACAGCTGTTTACAGCGGTTCTTCTCTTGGAAAGGAACTCCTTTCTAAATTCGCTCCTTTTGAGGAAAAGGACGAAAATCCTATGGCAACGCTTTTCAGAACTGCAAGACCTCTTAACTATAAACTCGGTCAAATTGAATCCCTTGACAGCCGTGATGTCGTAGCATATCTTGTAAAACTTTGGCTTGAGCTTGCAAATTCCGAAAGTCAAAGCCGTGATCTGCGCTCTCTTTGCCGCTTTGTTCCTAAAGAATTTTTTGCTTCACTTTATATAAGTTTCCTTAAAATAAAAGGAGATCAAAATGAAAAAAATTAAAATACTTTCATTGCTTTTGGCAATTGTTCTCATAATGTGTTCCTGCTCAAAGGGCTCTGATGCTGCAACAGGTGGCAGCTATATGCTTGCAACAGGAAAAGCAGGAGGCACATATTATTCTCTCGGTACCTGCCTTGCTTCAATTTGGGATAAACATTCACAGAGTACCACCAACATAACCACCACCTCCGGCTCGGTTCAAAATATCGAAATGCTCCTTAAAGGAAATGCGGATTTTGCATTTGTTCAAAACGATATCCTTTATTACGCTCTTAAAGGCAAGGAGATGTATGAGGAAAATTCTCAAAAAGGAATTTCCGTTGTGGCAAATCTCTATTCCGAATATGCTCAGTTTGTTGTAAACGCATCAAGCGACATTAAAACAATTCCTGAGCTTGTCGGCAAAACCGTTGCCGTAGGAAAATACGGCACTGCAACCGAGGCTGCCGCAAGACAGATTCTTGAGGCATACGGTATCACATACGATATGATAACCGTAAAATATCAAACCTTTTCCGAGGCAATGAACGGACTTAATTCCGGAAGTATTCAGGCGGCTTTTGCGGTTTCTTCTCTTCCGAGTGCGAATATTTTGGAATATTCGCAAACACATGAAATACGCTTTCTTCCAATTTCACTTACACAATCCTCGGCTTTTAAGCGGAATTGTCCGTTTTTCAGCGATGGAGTTATACTTAACGAAGTTTACGGAACCGATAATTCGGTTTCAACCGTCTGCATTGATGTCCTTTTGATTTGTCGCAGCAATATGCCCTCTGCGGATGTTCTTGCTGTAACGCAGTCACTTTTCAATAATACCGATGAAATTATCGCAGGTCATGCAAAAGGTGACGAAATAAATGTTGTAACAGCCTCCGAAACTTTAGTTGGAAATTTCCATTCCGGTGCAAGGCAATATTTTGATTCACCGAATGAAAGTAAAGTTGAAAGCAATTCCGAAAGCAGCTTAGAAAGCAGCTCGGAAAGCGAAAGCTCCTCTCAAGCGGAATAAATATTTATTTGCGGCGGAATTTATTCCGCCGCTTTTATCAATAATCATATATTTATAAAATCAAATTATTGTTTACATTTCTTTTTTTATATAGAAAAGTTCATAATTTTGATGTATAATAATTAAATCTAAAGGAGGTGAACAGTCTGTGGACGATTTGAAAGTAATAACCGCAAGCAATATAATAAATCTTCGTACCGCAAAAGGCTTAACTCAGGCAGAGCTCGGTGAGCTTTTAAGCTATTCCGACAAAAGCATTTCAAAATGGGAGCGTGCAGAGGCTGTTCCCGATGCATATGTCCTTAAAAAAATGAGTGAGATTTTCGGTGTAACCGTTGACTATATTTTAAATTCACATGATGAATGGCAGCCTCCTAAAGAACAGAAAAATGAGCGTGGCTTCAGCAGCAGAGTTATAACCGCAATTGTCCTTGCTGGAATTTGGACTTTTGCTTTTCTGATCTATGTTATCGGATGGCTTATGAACTCCTGTTGGTGGCTTGTTTTTATCTATGCTCTCCCCGTTTCGCTTATAACACTTTTGGTGCTTAACTCCGTTTGGGAACATGGTAAAAATAACCGTATTATAATTTATGCCCTTGTGGCAAGTGTTTTTTTGACTATATATCTCAGCTTTTTAAGGTTCAATCCTTGGCAACTGCTTCTTTTGATAATTCCTGCGGAACTTATAGTCTACCTTTCATTTAGAATCAAAAAAACCGCATAATTAAGCCAATTCTACTATGAGTAGAGCCGGATTTTTCCGGCTCTACTTTTTGTTTTTTAAGAGTATAGCCGAAATTATTGATTCTCCCAGGGCTTTGGGGTAAGATAGCTTTTGTTAAAAACAGACACGAAAGGAGAATCATAATGTCTGATTACATTTTAAGCTGCTGCTCCACCGCAGATCTTTCAAAGGAACATTTTGAAGGAAGAAACATAAATTATGTATGTTTTCATTATAAACTGAACGGGGTCGATTATACTGATGACCTGGGTGAATCTATTCCTTTTGAAACATTCTATAAAAGAATGGATTCCGGTGAAGATACTCAAACCTCTCAGGTAAATGTCACCGAATATCTTGAATATTTCAGCAAATTCCTTTCTGAAGGAAAGGATATACTTCATATTACACTTTCAAGCGGAATTTCCGGCACATATAATTCTGCTGTAAACGCTGCAAAAATTGCTAAAGAGCGTTTTCCCGAAAGAAAAATTTATATTGTGGATTCCCTTGGCGCATCCTCCGGCTACGGTCTTTTAATGGATAAGCTTGCGGACCTTCGTGACAGCGGAATGGATATAGATTCGCTTCGTGATTGGGCTGAGGAAAATAAACTCAGACTTCATCATTGGTTTTTCTCCTCCGACCTTAAATTTTTCATCAAAGGTGGACGAATTTCAAAAACCTCCGGTACAATAGGAACAATTCTCGGAATATGCCCGCTCCTTAATATGGATAACGGTGGCCATCTTGTCCCTCGAGCAAAAATACGCTCAAAGAAAAAGGTTATTCAGGAAATTGTTGACCGCATGGAAGAAAATGCCGACGGCGGTCTTGATTATTCCGAAAAATGCTATATTTGCCATTCAGCCTGTGAGGATGATGCAAAGGCTGTTGCAAAGCTTGTGGAGGAACGCTTTCCTGAACTTTGCGGAAAAGTTCTTATAAATTATGTCGGAACAACCATTGGAAGTCACACAGGTCCCGGAACAGTTGCACTGTTCTTTTGGGGTAAGAAAAGGGAGGATTGATTATGATAAAGCTTTTTGCGGATACTGCCGCAAACCTTTCGGTTGCACTTGTTAAAAAATATGATGTAAATATCATTCCTCTTTCTTATTCCATTGATGGTGAGGATATTCCGTATGACCTTGAACATGATTTTGACGGAAAAGTATTTTATGATGCTATGCGAAACGGTGCGGATGTAAAAACCTCTATGGCAAACTCCTCTGTTTTCAAGGACAATTTTGAAAAATATGTAAAAAACGGGGACAGCATTATTTATATGGGACTTTCGGCAGGCGTAAGCGGAACTGTTCGTGCAGCTGAAATTGCCGCAGAGGAAATTTGTGAGGAATATCCCGATGCAAAAATTGCTGTAATAAACTCACTTGCTGCAGGACTTGGAATAGGTATGCAGATTATTGAAATTGCAAAACTTATTAAAGAAGGCAAAACCTTTGAGGAAACCGTAAGCATTACCGAAGAACGCAAAAATCATATGTGTCAGTTTTTCACCGTAGACAATCTTGAATATCTCAAAAAAGGCGGAAGAATTTCCGGTGCTACTGCTGCAATCGGAAGCCTTTTGAATATTAAGCCTCTTCTTCGTGGTGATGAGGAAGGTCATATTGTTTCATGGGGTAAATGTCGTGGAATAAATAAATGTATTCTTGAAATTATCAAAAAGTATGACGAGCTTGTTTTGGATAAAGCTGCGGATGTTATGATGATACACGGCGACAATATGAGCGCAATCGAATTTCTTACCGAAAAACTCCGTGAGCACGGTTTTACCGGAAGAACAACCGTTGCACCTTTTGAACCGATTTGCGGTGCTCATGTGGGCCCCGGTTCCGTTGCACTTTTCTTCTGGGGGAAAAGTAAAATATGAAAAGAACTCCCCTTTCGGAAAGGATTTTGCCTAACTATACTTATGGCGAGGAAATTGCTAACATGGTAACTCACATAGTCGGCGGTGGACTTGGGGTGATAATCCTTTTTGTTTGTATTATCGTTTCCGCTTTTAATCAGAATATTTGGGGAATTGTTGCATCCTCCATATACGGTTTTTCCGTAATTGCACTTTACACAGTTTCAAGCGTTTATCATGGCCTTAAACCCGGTTTTGCTAAAAAGGTAATGCAGGTAATTGACCATTGTACAATTTATTTTTTAATAGTTGGTACTTATACTCCTATTCTTCTTGTGGCAATGCGTCCCGTTTATCCGACTCTTGCCTGGGTGGTTTTCTTCGCAGAATGGATCCTTGCGGCTTTTGCCGCAACCTTTACAGCCATTGACCATAATAAATATAAAAAGCTCTCCATGTTCTTTTATATCCTTATGGGCTGGTTTATCGTCATCTGTTTTAAGCAAACCATTGAGGTTTTAAGTTTTTCCGGAATGCTTTGGATACTTTTCGGCGGAATTTCTTATACAGTCGGTGCTGTACTTTATGGCCTTGGTAAAAACAGACCTATTCTTCATACGGTTTTTCATGTTTTTGTTGTAATAGGAACAGTTTTGCAGGCTATTGGAATTTTGTTATATGTGCTTTAATTAAACAAAAAGCTATCGGCGGACATATTGTCCGTCGATAGCTTTTTAAATTTATTATTCATATAGGATAGCCGCATAAGCTAACCAAGAATGATGCTCAAAATTGAGCACGGGTGTTTTTATTTATATTTCTTTGTATCGTATCTGTCGTATTTGTTAAACAAAGAGAAAATCAGCGATTTTCTCTTTGTTTCGGGTCTGCCCTCTTCAATACGCTTTATCTCTTTGATATAAAGAAAATGTCCGAAAAGACTTCCTAAAATTCCGAAAAGCGCATAAGCAATTACAAGTCCCCAATTTGTTTCAAAAAATATGAACATAAAAGGAATAAATACTGCTGCGCATAAAATTCCGTAAAAAGGCATAAAGCCTTTTTTCGAGGAAACAACTCCTCCTGTTATTGCACAGAGCATAGGAAATGCTCCCCATTCAAGGAGAACTATTTTAAAGAGCTTTGCGGTTTCTTCATCAAACAAAAGGGAAAATAAAATTCCGAAAACGAAAAATCCAATCAGAATAAGGACTGCCTCGGCGGTATCCTTTAATTTAAGCTTTTCCATTTATCAAACAATGGACATTTTTTTGATAACAACTTTTTTGCTGGGGCTGTCATCGGGATAGGTAGGAACTGCTGCTACTGCATCAAGTACATCAAGTCCCTCGGTAACATGACCGAAAGCGGCATACTGTCCGTCAAGATAGGTGCTGTCTTTATGAACAATAAAGAACTGGCAGGATGCGGAGTTCGGGTCGGAGGTTCTTGCCATGGAAATTACACCACGCTTGTGGCTGATTTTGTTCTGAGGCCAACCGTTAGCAGCAAATTCACCGTAAATTTCAGGTTTGCAGCCGCCGGTTCCGTTACCTTTAGGGTCACCGCCCTGAATCATAAAGCCTTCGATAATACGGTGGAAAGTAAGTCCGTCAAAAAAGCCTTTTTCAACAAGTGCTTCAAAGTTTGCAACGGTTTTAGGTGCAGATTCGGGATCGAGCTCGATAAGCATTGTTCCAAAACCTTTGATTTCAAGTTTTATCATTTCAGATTTCCTCCTAAATATAACTATAATAATATAATACTATTTTTAAAAACGAATGTAAAGAGCTTTATTTTTTACACAAAGCATAAAGAAAAAGACCGCTCCCGTGGAGCGATCCCATAAATACACTTGAACAACCTGTCCAGCTCTGCCAGACGATTTTCAAATTTCTGTAAGGTTTGCTTCTTGGAAGAAAGCTCTTTCTTTACTTCCTCACTTCGCTTTGCACCCAATGCTCTGCGAAACACATCTTCATAATCAACAACACATTGGATCACCAACCTCATGTGTTGGAGTGTATCTTCTTCCAGTACCACAACACGGATGAAGTGGGTGTCGCAAACTTTCTTGCCCCTTTTGCGAGAAGTGGAGCATACAAAGTAGTCTTGTCTGTTTTTAAAACTGTCGCCGTGCATCGGTAATATAAAACTAACTACAGAAGTTAAAAATTACTTCTATGCAAATTGTACTGGAGTTCGATTTTGTAAAAAATAAGGCACTATCGTTTCATAGTTAGTGCCTTATACAAAGTTATATCCGATTCTTTTATACTCTTGTATCAAACAGAACAGAGATCGTAGTTCCCTTATTTGGTTCACTTTCTATCGAAATCTTACCATGATGATACTGTACAGCATGCTTTACAATGGACAAGCCAAGACCTGTACCACCGGACTGCTTGGAATGACTCTTATCAACACGATAGAAACGCTCAAACACTTTGTCCTTATGTTCAGGAGCAATTCCAATGCCGGTATCCTGCACACTTAACAGAACTTCATCGGGCTTCTGAACCACATTCACTTTCACGCAGCCGCCCTGTTTGTTATATTTAATTGCATTGTCACAAAGGTTATAAACGACCTCATACAGCAGTCTGCGGACACCACAGATAAAACCATCATCGCCGCTTACTTCCAAAGATACATCTTTCAGCTTTGCGGCATCCGCCAGTGTTTCACAAACTTCTTCCGAAAGGATTTTCAAAGATACATCCTCATGTGGCATTTCTGTACCCTCATCCAGCTGAGAAAGGCGGATTATGTCGTCAATTAAAACGACTAGCCGGGATGCTTCCTTGCGGATGTGACCTATGAAACGGGGAACATCTTCCTCTTTCACAATACCGTTTTCCATCAACTCTGCAGAACCAATGATTGACTGCAGCGGAGTTTTCAGTTCATGAGAAACATTGGCGGTAAACTCCTGTCGATGCTTTTCTGCATTTACCTGCTCAGTAATATCGAACGCAAGAATAACCATGCCATGATTATTGCCGTTGGAATCAATACGGCTCAAATCAAACTGATATTCTCTGCCATTTTTCTTAGTACGAAAATTGGCGTGCCCCTGAGTGTTTGCTTCTTCCAGTGCTATGCGCATATTCTGCTTGCGGTCAATGGTCAGAAAATCTTCTCCTTCGCAGTCTATACCGGCTCCAAACAGTGTTCTTGCTGCAGGATTGATGCTTAGGATTCTTCCCTTGCCATCCAGAAGAACCAGGCCTTCTTTCATATTGCTGGTGATCTGGTCAAACTCGTCCTGTTTGTTCTTCAATGTTTGCATTTGGTCTTTTATTTCCAAGTGCTGCACATGGATGCGGTGTAGCAGAGGAGAAAGTTCCTCATAGACTTTGTTTTCCATTGGCTTTTCCAGATTTAGATTGTTCAGCGGATCAACCACGCGCTTTGCCATGCGATGGGCCAACCATGCAGAGAGGGCGATGGCAATCAGGGCAATTGCAGCCAGAGGCTGTACCACACCCAAAACAAGAACCAATGCGGTGGCACGGTTAATAGAGATGCGCAAAACACTGCCATCCGCTAAACGAGTGGCCTCATAAATGGTCTGCTCTGTCAATGTAGATGACCGGCGGGAACTGCTGCCGGTACCTGCAGTCAATGCTTCTCTGATTTCTTCTCGATCAGCATGGTTTTCCATTGTGTCAGCATCCGCACGGCTGTCAAACAGAACCGTTCCGTCAGAAGCGACCCAAGTCAGACGATAACGATCGGAATACAGGGTTTCCAGATAGTCCCTTCCGAGTTGTTCTGTAGCTCTGGCAGCAATGCTCAATTCATCCTTCAACTGAGCCTGCTGGATATCGCCAAAATATTGATATAGCACACCGGTGATGACGAGAAGGGTCGCCAACAGTACAGCGACTGCCACGGAAAGGATTGACTTAAAGATCTTACTTGTCATAGCCAGCCTCCCAACGATAGCCCACGTTGCGTATGGTTTCGATCATCTTTCCGTAGCCATTCAGTTTCTGACGCAATGTGCGGATATGGGAATCTAAAGTGCGTGAATCGCCCATATAATCTAATTTCCATACCTGAGAGAACAGCTGTTCTCTGGTGTAGACCATTCCAGGATGAGAAAGGAACATGCGAAGCAACTCAAACTCCTTGTAGGTAAGCTGCACTCGATTACCATCTACAATAACGGTATGTTCATCCAGATTTACCACCAAACCACCAACTTTTAACAGTTTGGATACCTGCTGTGACTGACTGCGGCGCAAAACGGCTTTGACTCTGGATACCATTTCCATCATACTGAAGGGCTTTACGATATAATCATCAGCACCCAAATCCAGACCACGGATGCGATCGTACTCCTGTCCCTTGGCAGTTGCCATAATCACAGGAACTTGACTATATTCCATGGAATCCTTCATCTTGGACAGAAGCTCAATTCCATCCATACCAGGGAGCATAATATCCAGAACAATCAGTTCCGGTTTTTCATTTCTCAGTGCTTTCCAAAATGAAAGACCATCCTCAAAGCCTTTTGTTTCAAATCCGGCAGAGTTCAGTGCATAGATGGCGATGTCACGGATGCTTGCATCATCCTCAACATACCAAATCATGTTTACACCTCCTTATGCGTGCCTGTTACAGAATAGATCACCCACTCGGCAATATTGGTTGCATGGTCTCCGATGCGTTCAAAATACTTGG
>CAZEKU010000020.1:0-7987 GCA_964512935.1 uncultured Oscillospiraceae bacterium
AAAACCGTTGCTCTTAAAACAATAGGACTGCTCACGCTTATGGCAATGTGCGGAATGATGATACCCGCCGGCGAAAGCTCATCGGTTTCTGTATTTGAAAATGTTTTTGCGGATATAGGAGATGAACAGAGTATCGAACAGAGCCTCTCAACCTTCTCATCGCATATAAACAACACCATTAAAATACTCGAAAAAACCGATGACAGAAGCTTAGTGCTCCTCGATGAACTTGGAGCGGGTACCGACCCCGTAGAAGGTGCTGCCCTTGCAGTATCAATAATCGAAAGACTTAAACTTTACGGAGCAAAGGTTGCCGCAACAACTCATTATGCGGAGATAAAAATGTATGCACTTCAAACTCCGAGAGTTGAAAATGCCTGCTGTGAATTTAATGTGGAAACACTTTCCCCGACATATAGACTTCTTGTAGGTATTCCCGGTAAAAGTAATGCCTTTGCCATAACCGAGCGCCTCGGAATGGATATCAGCATTGTTGACAGAGCAAGAGAACTTGTATCCGAAGAAAATGCCAATTTTGAAGATGTAGTTGAAAAGCTTGAAGAAAGCAGACAAAAGCTTGAAGAAGAGCAGCAAAAAGCCGAAAGCTACCGCAAAGAAACCGAGCGTATGCGCAAAGAAATCGCCAAAGAAAAAGAGGAGATGGAGCGCAGCAGGGAAAAGGAACTTGAGGCTGCAAGAATTTCCGCAAAACGCCTTGTGGAACAGGTGCGTGCGGAATCTCAAAAACTCATTGACGAAATAATCGAAACCAAAAAGGCATCCGAAGCGGAAAGCTCTGCGGATATGGCTGCAAGAGCAAGAGCTCAGATGAAAAGCGGCTTAGCAAGAATACAGGATATCGCAGATCCCATTGCCGCAAAAGAAAGCGGATACCGCCTTCCGAGAAATCTTGTGCGTGGTGATACCGTAAGAATAAACGGAATAAATAAGGACGGAACCCTTGTGGGACTTCCCGATGGAGCAGGCTATTGCCTTGTGCAAACGGGTATCGTAAAATCAAAAGTCCATATTTCCGAAATTCGCCTTGTTGAAAATAAAGCCAAAAAGAACACCCTCGGCGGAGGTTCTGTAACTAAAAAAATCGAAAGTGCATCAAAAAGAAAAGCTGCCTCCGAAGTTGATATCAGAGGTATGGATGTGGAGCAGGGCCTTTTGGAGCTTGACCGCTTTATAGATGAATGTGTTCTCCTTAATCTAAATACGGTGTCCGTAATTCACGGAAAAGGAACAGGTGTGCTCCGTGCAGCAGTTCATCAAGCACTTAAGAAAAACAAAGCCGTAAGAAGTTTTAGACTCGGAGTATATGGCGAGGGTGAAACAGGTGTTACAATAGTCGAGCTGAAATGAATAAGCTGATTTTTGATTCGCCCATTGGAAAAATAGCGATTTTTGCTGAAAACGATGAAATAGTTCGGTTGGATTTAAACAGCAGTGAATATTCCGATGAAATCATAACGGAAAAAATCCTTTATAAAGCCAAAAATCAGCTTTGCGAATATTTTCTCGGAAAAAGAACAAAATTTGATTTTGAGTATAAATTTTCGGGAACGGAATTTCAGTGTTTGGTATGGAATGAGCTTTTAAAAATACCTTTCGGAAAAACAAAAAGCTACGGTGAAATAGCTTTTGCAATCGGAAAACCCGGAGCCTCAAGAGCTGTGGGAAATGCCTGCAACAAAAATAAGCTCCCAATAATAATTCCGTGTCATAGAGTTATCGGAGCGGATAAAAAATCCAAGGGTTTTGCCTATGGAACAGAAATGAAAGAAAAACTCCTCAGTCACGAAGCTCGTTTGAAAGGAGAATATGATGAAAATTGAATGGAAAACCTGTTTTAAGGTAATCATAAGTCTTTTAGTGCTCTATATTGCCATAACATATTGGAAAACCGCAGCGGGCTTTGCAGGAATGATAATAGGAGCGGCAACACCGCTTTTTATCGGTGCAGCAGTGGCATATGTGGTAAACATACTTATGACTTTCTATGAAAAAAAGCTTTTCGCAGAGGTTAAAAGCGAAAAGCTTTTGAAAGCAAAAAGGGCCATTTGTATGATAATAGCCTTTGTAACCCTTATTGCTGTAATAGCACTTATCTTTTGGCTTGTTTTGCCTCAGCTGATTTCCTGTATCATGATAGTTGTGGACTATGTTCCCGATACCGTCGATTGGATTGTAGAACAGCTTGACAAAATCGAATATGTACCGCAGGAAATTATAGATGTGATATCCTCCGTTGATTGGAAAACACAGTTTGAAAAAATAGTTTCCGTTGTAACATCGGGTGTAAGCGATGTTTTAAGCGTTGTAATATCCACCGTTTCAACTGTGGTAAGCGGAGTTATAAATGCTTTCTTAAGCCTTATTTTCGCAATCTATATTCTTCTTGATAAAGAAAAACTCGGCTTACAGTTTAAACGCATTGCAAAAAAATATCTCAGTCAAAGCTGCTATGAAAAATTTAGCTATGTGGTAGGTACCCTTGATGACAGTTTCCATAAATATATAGTCGGACAGTGTACGGAGGCTGTAATACTCGGAGGACTTTGTGCAATAGGAATGGGAATACTCGGACTTCCATATGCACCTATGATAGGTGCACTCGTAGCGTTTACAGCACTTATTCCCGTAGCAGGTGCCTTTATAGGAGGTGCTGTCGGTGCATTTATGATTTTCATGGTAAGTCCCATTCAGTCGCTTGTCTTTATAGTATTCATAGTTGTTCTCCAGCAACTTGAAAACAATATTGTTTATCCGAAAGTAGTGGGATCTTCAATGGGACTTCCCGCTATATGGGTACTTGCAGCGGTAACCGTCGGCGGCGGAGTTATGGGAGTTGCCGGTATGCTCATAGGTGTGCCCATAGCATCAACTGTTTACAGCATAGTTAAGAATGATGTAAACGGAAAGACAAATGAAAAAATAAAAGAGTACAGCGAATACTAAAATAAATAACCTCCCGAACATTTTGTTCGGGAGGTTATTTTTATGTTTTATTCATTAACAGGTTTAGCAGGAACTCGTTTAAGTCTTGCATATTTAGGCATTCCGTGTTCATAGGGAGTTTCAATTTCACCCTGAATAAGCGGAACAACATATTCAATGAACTCGTCGGTAACATTGTTTCCGTCCTCGTTTATCCATTCAAGAGGAACGCATTTTTCAGCATTTGCAACATCCTTCAAATCAACAAGAGTGGGTACGCATTTGTAAATACCGTATTTAGTTTCACGCTTGAAAGCAACCATTTTACCGGTTTCGCCTGCAACAGCAGCATCAACGGCAAAGCTTCCTGCCATAGCAGCTTCGTCACGGTCGGTTTTTGAAGCAGCGTGACCTGCACAGCGCTGAAGAAGTGAAAGCTCAATTCCACGAACCTTTGCACCGGTTTTTGCACGGATAAGGTTTGACATTGTAGCGGCAAGTCCGCCAAGCTGAGAATGGCCGAATTCATCAATTATGTTGGTATCGTTGATACCGTATTCGCTGATGAATTTGCCGTTTTTATCACGAATACCCTCGGAGAATACGATAACAATGCGTCTGTGATGCTTTTGATATTCTTCAAGATCTTTAAAGAATTTGTCCATATCGAAAACAACTTCGGGAAGGAAAATAAATGCAGGGCCTTCGCAGCAGATTTTCGAAAGAGCAGCTGCTCCTGCAAGCCATCCTGCATGACGACCCATAACTTCAATAACAACAATGGCGTCACGGTCATAAACATGAACGTCCTTGATAACCTCGGAAACGGATAAAGCAATATATTTTGCGGCAGAGCCGAATCCGGGACAGTGGTCTGTACAGGTAAGGTCGTTGTCGATGGTTTTAGGTACACCGATTATGCGACATTCATAATCCTGAAGAGACATATATTCGGAAATTTTGTTGCAGGTATCCATACTGTCGTTTCCACCATTATAGAAGAAATAACGGATATCATATTTTTTAAAAATTTCAAGAATACGCTTGTAATCGGTATCGTCCTCACGAAAATCTTTAAGCTTATAGCGACAACTTCTTATAAGAGAAGCAGGGGTTGTGAGCATAAGCTCAAGGGTTTCGGCATCTTCTTTGCCCATATCAATGATATTATCATCAAGGACACCACGGATACCATGTTGTGCGGCAAGTACCTTTGTGATACATTTTTTGCCGAGTGCAGCTTTAATTACACCGTAAGCACTGGAGTTAATAACAGCGGTAGGGCCGCCGGATTGACCGATTAGACATGCGCCGATAAGTTCGCTCATATAAAATGCCCCCTGTTTATGTAAGATTTTTTGTTGATTATCACAAACTCAATTTTTTCGACAATTAGAACTTGTGTGTATTAGTAACATTATTTTAGCACATATTTTGTTAATCTTCAATATAAAAGAAATACGAAAAATTGTTGAAAAACTTGGAATATCTGCTATACTATATAAAGCATCATCTTTTTTGGAGGTGTTTTTTTTGAAAAATAACCGTGAAAATAATATAAAGACCTTTTCTGCATCTTTAATTCTTGTATTTGTAATAATAGCTTTTGCAGTAGCCGGATTTCTTATTTTCGGCGGAGAATCTCCTGCAGAAGAGGATAGATTCCCTTGGATAACTTCCGACCCTGCAGCGGTAGACGGAATGCTTGACGGTACATATTATAACGGAGAAAAAAATCCGGCAGGAAAGCTCTCTTATAAAATCGCCGGAGAAATAACCGTAGATTCAGTTGAGGGAAAAGGCGACTTCAAAGTTGAAAATTCGGGAAAAAATACCTGTCTTATGAAGCTGAAAATAACCGTAAACGGTGAAACCATTTATCAAAGCGGTTACATAAAACCTAATCAGCATATTTCCGTTGATGCTCTTGATAAAATTCCCGCAATAGGCACATATGAGGCAGAAGCGATTTTTGAAGGATTTGATCCTAATACGGAAGAATCAATCGGAAGTGCGGAGCCCGCTAAAATTATAATAACCGTAATACAGTAAAAAAATCTGTGCTCAAATGAGCACAGATTTTTTTATGCACATATTCTATAAAATATTCCTTAAATATGGTATTTCCGAATCCCTTATTTCTTCGATAAGAATTCTACAGCGGTTGATTTCTGAAGAAAGCTCACCGGTTTCGTTAAATTTTGCCAAAGGCACAAATCTTGAAACAGCAATGGTGGTTTGATCAAGAAGGTCATGTTTCACAATTCTTGAAAGCACATGGTGCTCATCCATCCAGTATTTTGTAAATTCTTCGCAATCAAAAACCAATTCCTCGGCATTTTTCTCGCCGACAGAGATATAAAGCTCATCGAGCCTGTCGATAGTTTTATCGGATATTTCAATAACGGAAAAAAGACAATAAAAATTGAATATAATGACTAAAACAAGAAAAAATGCGGCAAATATAACCCTTTTCATTTTACCTAATGCTCCTTTTTAACAATATAATAATTTGCCGATGCATCGCAGGTCATTAGAAAAATATCCTTTTCCGAAAGCTTTTCTTTCATGAGCACGCCGCTTAACCATTTTTTTGTAAGATTACATTCCTTTAAAGTTTTTGAGCACAGCACCCCGTCACTGATGAGCACCATTGGCGGGAAATCACTTTGACCGTTTGGGTCTGCGGCAATTTTCAATGAAAGAGGTTGAGCATCGGTTTTCGGATATATCGTAAGCTGACCGTTTGTTTCAACTATTGCCCATGAAACATCTTGAATATCAAAAAAACCTCCTATTCTAAGCCTGCTCATAAGGTCTTCTATGGAAAACCTCAAATCACGCATATTTTTTTGGTCAATATTTCCGTTTCGTATTATAACAACAGGATTTCCCGTAACCGCTCTTTGCGCTTTGCCGCTTTTAAGAATTATGAAAGATAAAACAACCTCTGCGCTCATAAGGGTTAATATCGGTACAATAGCTCCGAGAAGAGGAATATCGGTATCTTCAATTGAAAGAGTGGCAATGTTTGAAATAAGTATTGCAATAACAAATTCGGATGGCTGAAGCTCACCGAGCTGACGCTTTCCCATTATCCTTAAACAGACGATAATTACAAAATATATAATCAGCGTTCTGAAAAATAAAATAAACAAAAATCTCGCCCCCTTAATATAGTGTTATTATTGTCAAAACTGTGAATTTTAGCCTCATCTTATTGATAAAATATTTGAATCTTGCTATAATAAATTATTATGTGAAAAATATATAAAACCTTTACGGAGGATATATGGAAGAAAATATAATCGAAACCGAAGAACTTGAAAATACAGTTTCCGAGAAAAAGAAAAAATCGCTTAAAGAAGAAATTATAGATTGGGTCAAAACGCTGTTTTTCTATTGCGTTTTGCCGCTTGTAATTTTTCAAACCTTTTGCTTTATGATAAGTGTTCCCACAGGCTCTATGGAAACAACAATCCCCGTAGGTGCACAGGTAATAACTACAAGAGTGTTCAATAAAGACAATATAAAGCGTGGAGATATAGTTGTTTTTGACAGCGAGGAGCTGGATATCGTGCTCGTAAAACGCTGTTTAGGACTTCCGGGCGACAGTATTGTGTTCGACGGAACAGGCGATGTTTATGTAAACGGTGAACTTTTAGATGAACCCTATGTCAGTAGCGATTCAAATTATACCGGAGGATTTACCGTTCCGGAAGATTGCTATTTCTTTGTGGGCGATAATCGTGGAGGTTCGCTTGATGCAAGATATTGGGATGAACCTTACATTCACAAAAGCTTTGTAAAGGGAAAAGCAAGATTTGTGGTTTTCCCGTTCAGCAGTTTTGGAATTCTTGAATAATTTCGGAGGTAAAAAATGCAGAATAAACTTTTTGTAAGAATAATGGTAATAGTTCTTGTGCTCGCAATGATAGTGCCGAGCTTTGCTTTTGCACTTGCTTGGATGATATGATGAAAGTTATGGTTGGACTCAGCGGCGGAGTTGACAGTGCGACCGCAGCATATCTTTTGAAAAAACAGGGCTATGAAGTCGCAGGTGCGACTTTTAGAATGGTGGATGATTGGGATGAGGCAAAGGATGCAAAAGCTGTTGCGGATTATCTCGGAATACCCCATTATATTTTTGATTTCCGTGATATTTTTAAGAAAGAGGTACTTGATAATTTCACGGATGAATATAAAAAGGGAAGAACACCTAACCCCTGCGTAAGATGCAATAAATTTATAAAATTTCCTGCCTTTTTTGAAAAAGCACAGGAGCTTGGATATGACCTTATCTCAACAGGACATTATGCGAGAACCGACGGCGAAAATATTTTCAGAGCAAAAAATCTTGCAAAAGATCAAAGCTATATGATGTCTAATATTGATAAGGAGCTTATACCGCACCTTCGTTTTCCGCTTTCAGATATGTCTAAAGATGAAATTCGTGCAATAGCCGAAAAAGCGGGAATTCCCGTTGCTCAAAAACCGGATTCACAGGATATTTGCTTTATACCCGATGGTGATACACAAAGCTATATTGAGCGTGAAATAGGTGAAATGCCTCACGGAAAATTCGTTGATATAAACGGAAAATGCCTCGGAGAGCATAGAGGAATCTGCCGTTATACCATAGGACAGCGAAAAGGCCTCGGACTTTCACTTCCTGCACCGCTTTATGTAGGAAAAATAGATCCTGATGAAAACGAAGTTGTGCTTGTAAGCAATGAAGAGCTTTTCAAAAAGCGTGTTATAGTGGAGGATTTTCATTGGATAAACGGTGCACCCGAAATGCCTATTGCCGTTACCTGCAAAATCCGCTATGCACATAATCCGGCACCCGCTCTTGCAAGCACTTATTTCAGAGATGACAGAGCACTTATACTTTTTGACGAGCCTCAAAGAGCAATTACCGCAGGACAATCTGCGGTAATCTATGATGGAGATAAACTCCTCGGCGGCGGAGTAATAGTCGGCTGAGCGATAAATTGTTGACAAGTATAGATGATTTGTATATAATAACTTTTATACTCTATTT
>CAZEKU010000020.1:8024-12527 GCA_964512935.1 uncultured Oscillospiraceae bacterium
GAAAGGTTAAAAAATGGACGACGCAGACATACGAAGTATTATGTTAAACTGATTTTAAGGCATAGCCTGAATGCGAAAGCAGCTCGGGCTGTGCTTTTTTGCGTTAATTACAAAAAATGAAAGGTTGTATCAATTAACAAATGGACAATTTGGGAATGCTTATCCCGATGCTTGCCTGCATCATTATGTCGGCTTATTTTTCAGCAACGGAGACTGCTTTTAACAGTCTTAATATGACAAAAATCAAAGTTGCCGCAGAGCGTGGCGATAAAAGCGCGGTACTTATAATCCGCCTTTTGGATGACTATAACCGTTTGCTCACAACAATTCTTGTGGGTAATAACATAGTCAACATAGCCCTTTCCTCAATGGGTACCTTGCTTTTTATAGACCTTTTAGGCGGAGACCTCGGTGCAACTGTTTCAACTGTGGTTATAACCATTGTTGTACTTATTTTCGGTGAAATAACTCCTAAAAGTGTTGCTAAAGAATCTCCCGAAGCCTTTGCAAGATTTTCGGCTCCGATAATAAATTTTTTGGCAATAGTTCTCACCCCGGTAAATTTCCTTTTCTCAATGTGGAAAAAGCTTGTTTCGCTCATATTTAAAGGAAGCGGAGAACAGGCTGTTACAGAGGAAGAACTCCTTTCAATGGTAGACGAAGTTGAAAGCAGCGGCGGTATAGGTGAGCAGGAAGGCGAGCTTATCCGTAATGCAATGGAACTTAATGAAAATGATGCTGCGGATATAGCAACTCCCCGTGTTGATATCGAAGCTGTTGAAAAAAATTGGACAAAATAGGTAGTAGAAAGTGTATTTATCGAAAGCGGATATTCCCGTTTGCCCGTTTATATCGATAGCGTTGATAACATCATAGGAATTATCCATCGTACGGATTTTTATAATAACTTTAATATGGAAAACATTTCCGACAAAATGCTCACTAAACCTGTTTTCGTTCCGAAAACAATGAAAATCGGCGCACTTTTGAAACTTTTACAAAAAACAAAATGCCATATGGCTGTTGTTACAGACGAATACGGCGGTACTTTCGGCATAGTAACTATGGAAGATATTCTCGAGGAGCTTGTAGGTGAAATTTGGGATGAGCATGACGAGATAGAGGAAGACATCAGCGAAAGCAAAGGTGTATATACTGTTTCGGGAAGTATGGATCCCGAAGAGCTTTTTGAGGAGCTCGGAATGGATATTGAAGAAGTACCCTATGCAACAATAAGCGGATGGATAATGGATGAACTCAATAAGGTGCCCGAAGAAAATGATACATTTGAGAGAATGGGCTATAGATTTACCGTCGAAAGTGTTGACGGTATGAGAGTTGATACCGCAGTAGTCGAAAAACTTGAATCTGTTTCGGAAATAGAGGAAGAATAATGGAACTTTTTGTAAAAAAATTCAGCGAGCTTACACCAAATGAGTTATATGATATTTTAAAACTTAGGGTCGATGTCTTTGTTGTAGAGCAAAAATGCCCTTATCCGGAGATAGACGGTAAGGATCAAAATGCTTATCATGTTTGGCTCAAAGATGAAGAGGGAATAGCAGCATACCTCAGAGTCCTCGATAAAGGAGTTTCTTTCGATGATGCTGCTGTCGGCAGAGTTATCTCCGCAAGACGAAGAAAAGGCTACGGAACAATCGTGCTCAAAGAAGGAATCCGCATTGCAAAAGAAAAATTCAATGCCGATAAAATTACAATCGAGGCACAGGTATATGCAAGAAAATTCTATGAAAATGTAGGCTTTAAGCAGGTTTCGGAGGAATTTCTCGAAGATGGTATACCCCATATTTTAATGACCCTTGAATGTGATTAAAACAAACATTCTTGAAATCATCACATATATGTGGTAAATTTCAGTAAAATATACAGTTGGGGGGATTTTTGTGCGTTATCAAATCGAAGGTGGTTCACTTCCTGTGCTCACAGTGGAACTTGAAGCAGGTGAGGCAATGGTAAGTGAATCAGGTGGAAGAACATGGATGAAAGGCAATGTATCGACAGATACAAGGGCTGACGGAGGACTCGGAAAGAGTCTCGGAAGAATGCTTTCCGGCGAAAGCCTTTTCTTGAACCATTATAGAGCAAACGGAAAAAGTGAAATTGCTTTTACATCATCTTTTCCTGGAAAAATAATTGCGAAAACGCTTGCTCCCGGAGAAAGTGTAATTTGCCAAAAAAGAGCATTTCTCTGTGCAACAGAAGGTACACAGCTGTCAATATTCTTCAGAAAAAAGGTTTCAACAGGACTTTTCGGTGGAGAAGGATTTATTATGCAGAAAGTTACCGGCCCCGGTATTGCGTTTTTTGAAATAGACGGATACTGTAAGGAATATGATCTTGCACCGGGTGAGGAGATAATCTGCGATACCGGTGTTGTAGCAATTATGGACGAAAGCTGCAAAATGGATGTAAGAATGGTCGGAAGCGTAAAAAATGCTCTTTTCGGTGGAGAAGGTTTAGTTGATACAGTAGTAAGCGGCCCCGGAAAGGTAATGTTGCAAACAATGCCTATTTATAAAGTAGCAAGCGCAATTCAGCCGTTTATTGTAACCGGAAATAAATAATAAAAAGGTTCGCTGCATTTGCAGCGAACCTTTTTTGTTATATCGTTTCAATTGCGATTTTAAGCGCTTTTACAATGTCATCAAGAGGCAGACTCGGCTTAGTGTCTGTTTGAGACGGTATAAATGGAACATGAATAAAACATGCTTTTGTATCTGTTTTCGAAAAACTGTGCAGCAGGTGATAAATAAGATCGTTGCATACATAAGTTCCCGCAGAATATGAAACGGAGCAGGGAATACCTGTTTCAGAGATTGCAAGAGCAATTTTTCTTACCGGAAGTGTTGCAAAATATGCATTTTCTCCATGTTCAATACAGGGCTCATCTTTCGGTAAATTACCCTCATTATCGGGAATTGAGGCAAATCGCAGATTTACAGCTATCATTTCCGGTGTAACGGAGTTTCTTCCTCCTGCTTGACCAACGCAAATTACAGCGTCCGCTGAAATTTCGTTTGCAATTTTGAGCACTGTGTCGGCGGCTTTTCCAAAAACAACCGGAACTTCAGCCTTTGTCAAAGAATAATCACCGATGATATCCGGAAGAAGTTTTACGGCTTCCCATGATGGATTTATTTTCTCTCCGCCAAAAGGTTCAAAACCCGTTATCAGAAGTTTTTTCAAATCTGTCACCACCAAAAAAAGTTTTTATTTATTGTACCATATAGCGGATAAATGTTAAAGCTGTTTTTTAATTTTTTGCAGAGCACCTTTTTCAAGACGCGATACCTGCGCTTGACTTATGCCTATTTTTGATGCCACATCCATTTGTGTGCGACCATCGAAAAAGCGCATTGCGAGAATGCGTTTTTCACGGGGTAAAAGGTTTTTAACAGCCTCTTTAAGTGCAATTTCTTCAATCCATCCCGCGTCGGAATTTTTATCACTTATTTGATCCATCATAAATATCGTATCGCCTGAATCGGAATAAACGGGTTCATAAAGCGAAATAGGTTCAATAATTGATTCAAGCGCAATTACAATTTGGCTTTTTGGAAGTTCCATTATTTTTGCAAGCTCCTCGACCAAGGGTTCTCTTCCGTGCTCATTGATAAAATCCTCCTTCACCTGCATTGCACGATAGGCTGTGTCACGCAGCGAGCGACTTACTCTTACAGAACAGGAATCCCTTAAAAAACGCCTTATTTCACCGATTATCATAGGAACTCCATAGGTGGAAAAGTGGACATCAAGGCTTGGGTCAAAATTATCAATGGCTTTAATAAGCCCAATACAGCCAACCTGAAAAAGGTCATCGGGAGATTCTCCTCTTCCCGAGAATTTTTGAACAACGCTTAAAACGAGACGAAGATGTCCGTTTATCATTTTTTCACGAGCAACCTTATCACCGTTTTTAGCAAGTTTCAGAAGCTCATTTTTTTTCTTTTCACTGAGCACCGGAAGCTTTGAGGTGTTGATACCGCAAATTTCAACCTTACCATAATACATAAAAAACTCCCCATTCGAAATGTTTTTGACAAGGCTGATTTTTGACATTTGAGCACGGATATATTCAATTGAGCACGGAATAAAATAATGGTAAAATTTTGAGCACGGACAAACAAGATGCAATAAAATTCAGCATATAAATTTCCTAAAGGAGATGTACATATGCTTACAACTTTTGAGGAGATATGCGAAAAGGAAGTGATAAATATAATTGACGGCTCATCCCTTGGTTTTGCAGAAGATGTTATTTTCGATACCGAAACAAGAAAAATAACTGCGCTTGTAATAAAATCAAAGCAAAGTTTCTTTGGCCTTTTTGGGAAAAATGAGGATATTTCCATAGGGTGGAATGAAATTGAAACCATTGGAAAAGATACAATTTTAGTGAAAACCGAGCGCTGCAAATGCATACATAACGAAAAAGAAGGCTTTTTTCATAAATTTTTTAATTTTTTCTTTTATTAAAGCATA
>CAZEKU010000021.1:0-12456 GCA_964512935.1 uncultured Oscillospiraceae bacterium
ATTTATTATCTTCATTTTGAAGGGGTACAAATTCAGCTGCGCCATGTTTACAAAGTGGGCATACAAAATCAGCGGGGAGTTCTTCTCCCTCATAAACATATCCGCAAATAGGGCAGAGCCAACCTTTTTTGGATTTTGGTTTTGGGTCTGATTTAGGTTTAACTCGCTCCTGATAATAATTGTAGGTCATGGAGCTTTCATGTGAAAGTATTTCGGCATCGGTCACATCTGCAATAAACATACTGTGAGTTCCAAGATCTATTTCTTGACAAACCTTAGCACAAACAAAAGCACCGGTATTTTCTGAAAGTCGCAAAACACCGTTTTCACAGCGCTCGGTTTTTATATTTTCAAATTTATTTGCATCTTTTCCGCTTTTAAAACCAAAGTTTTTAAAAAGCTCAAAAGGTGCGGAATCTGAAAGAATTGAAACAGTGAAAACTCCGGTATCCTTTATCATATCATGTGTAAGATTGAGTTTGTTAATTGTAACACTTACACGAAGCGGAGTGTCGGTTACCTGAGAAAAAGTATTTATGATACATCCGTTATCTTTTCCGTTTTCGTTTGCTGAAACAAGATAAAGACCATAGGGAATTTTAAACAATGCTTTTAAGTCCATTATAATCTCCTTTCGGATATTTTTCAATTCTATTTTTTTAAAATGCAGTCGGAACATAGTCCGCTGAATACAAGGCGATAGCCTTCGATTGAAAAACCTTTTTCTGTTTTAATTCTCTTTTCAATGCCGTCAAGCTCTGGAACATCTATATCTAATACTTTTCCACATTTGCTACATTTTAAATGATGATGTGCACAGAGGGTAGTATCATATCTGTCAGCACCGCCGGGTATTTGCAGACGAAGTATCTGTCCTTCATCGGAAATACGGTTAAGTATTCTATAAACGGTTGCTTTGCTTATAGAAGGGAAGTCATTTGAAATATGCTCATATACTTCATCGGCAGTAGGATGGTCAAGAGACATAAGTGCATTCATAATTGCTGTTTTTTGAATTGTATTTTTCAAAGGATCACTTCCTAATTGATAACTGTTTGCAATTAGTATTATATCAGCTTTCTTTTGGAAGTCAATACTATTTTTGAAAAAAATATTGCAATTTAAACACTTTCGGGAAAAATTACCTGTTATAAAGAATAATAAAGATGACAAAATAAGAATGCAAACGCGAATTAAACAAAGGAGTGTTAAATTCAATGTCCAGCTCTAACAAACAGGCAAAAGCCGCTCTTGAAAGAGTTAAACAGGAAGCAGCAAACGAAGTAGGCGTAAATCTTAAACAGGGTTATAACGGCGACCTTACCTCCCGTCAGGCAGGTTCTATCGGCGGTCAGATGGTCAAGAAGATGATTGAATCCTACGAAAACGGCACTAAATAAGAAATACTGAGAAAAAAGCGAAGATAAACTTCGCTTTTTTCTATTTAAAAGAATATTGATTGCCGCAAATTTTTATGATAGAATTTATAAAAACCGATATAAAGGGAGATTTATATTTATGGATAATAAAGCTCTTGTAAAAGAGGCTCTTGAAGCAAGGAAAGCGGCATATACTCCGTATTCCAATTTTGCGGTAGGAGCTGCACTTTTGACAGAGGATGGAAAAATCTATCGTGGCTGCAATATTGAAAATGCATCGTACACCCCCACAAACTGTGCTGAAAGAACAGCTTTTTTTAAAGCTGTAAGTGAGGGAGAAAGAAGATTTAAGGCAATAGCCATTGTAGGAGGCCCTGCAGGAGCAATGCCCATAGATTATTGCTATCCTTGCGGAGTTTGTCGTCAGGTTATGGCAGAATTTTGCGATGACGCTTTTAAAGTTATAATAGGAAAAAATGAAGAAGAAATAAGGGAACATACTCTTGGAGAAATTCTTCCGCATACATTTAGAGAAAAAGATTTATACCGATAAAAGATGGGTTCAAGAAAACCCGTGCTCATTTTGAGCACGGGATTTTTTAATAATTTATCCGCAGGAACAGACACCGATATTTTCATTTTCCTCAAGTCTTGGCGGAAAAAATTCGTTTGTAGGGAATTTAATATGTTTAAATACTTCGCAGG
This sequence comes from uncultured Oscillospiraceae bacterium, assembly GCA_964512935.1. Lineage (GTDB taxonomy): Bacteria > Bacillota > Clostridia > Oscillospirales > Ruminococcaceae > UMGS1668. The sequence continues at coordinate 2,085 of CAZEKU010000021.1, forward strand.
GATCATCTGTGGTAGTAACACATTCCTTACCGGGAATACAGAAATCGTATGCGGGAATCAACATTTGAACTCTGCGTTCAAGCTGAACAATGGTAAAAAGACCGAGAGTGATAAGTACTTTTCTTCCGCTGTTTGGAACAACGAAATTTTCGCTGAAAAGGTTAGATACAGATTCCGGGAAACTTAATTCATTCACACCGCAGTCGCAGTCACAGCTTTCGGCAACTCTGCTTGAAAGCACAATAGGTGTGACGGTTTGAACAACTGCTCTCGGATTATCGGAAACATTTCCGTTTCCTCCGAAAGGCATTTCGGAAGTGAATACCTTAACATTTCCTTCGCTGCCGTAAAGAATGACCTTTTTTGAAAAGAATGAGATTCCCGTCACCGTATCTGCTGTAGAAACGGGAGTGTAATAGGCTGAAAGATTAACGAGAAAATAAAAGGTCATATCCACCGAATAGAATCCTCTATTGAAAGGAATCGGTTCAACCTCAAGGAAAACATTAAGTACTTCAACACTTTTAGCTTTTACCGAAAGCGCTCTGTCAATTTTAGCCTGATCGGTTTCCGTAAAATAGACCTGAAGATCCTCAAGACAATCTTTATCTGAACATGAATCATATATCCTTCCGGCGTCTATACAAACTGCCTCTTTAAAAGCATTGCCTGTCGTCTTTTGCTCTGCCATAAAAATCCTCCTATCAAATTGATAAAAGCTGCCTCTTGCCTTAAAATGAAGCACACTTAATACATTTTATGATAGGAAGGGATTTTTGTTCACATATTAAAATCGCATATCGGAAATTATCTCTTCAATATGTACCGGATGAACTCTTTTTTTCGCAAAAAGCCTTGCGATTTTTTCTGCACGAGCCGCATTGTGACTTTCTATAAATACTTTTTCACAAAAATGTCCGCCCTCAATGGACGATTCAATAAAAAAGCTACCGTTATCTTCGCAAACCGAATATGTAATACTAAAGCGGTTATTTTCGGCTGCAGATCTGTAAAAATTTTTATATTCCATTGCTTTTACCTCCTCGGGGTTTTCCCTTATTTTAGATTATATGCCTTTGAGCATATATAAATCCAGTGGAAAAATTTGCTACGAGGTTCTAAAACAAAAATGAGCACGGCATAGGCCGTGCTCATTTAAATATATTCAGCGAATTTTTCTGCCCTCAAGGTAGTAACGCTTTTCAAAAGGATGTCCCATTGCAAAGCTCTTTCTTACAAAAACAGAGTTGTTTTTAATCATTTTATATACGCTGTCACGATCAAACTGACGGTAGCAAAATGCAATGCAGCCTGGTTCTTTTCCAAGTTTTTCACATGTATCAGCGTCGTGAATATACTCAATTTTTGCTTCCGGATGATTTTCAAGCCAACTGTCTAAAATTGGTTGAAGTTCCTGAAGAGAGGGAAGAGAATCCATATTTATTCCCATTTCCAAAAGAGCCTTTTTGGGATCGGACACTCCGGAGAGAAGACGGTTCATACATTCGTAGGGCATTGCAGGGTCATAAAGATTTATAATTTCTGCAAGACAGAATCTTGCAGGATGATTTTTTTGCTCTTCGGGAGAAAGAGTTTTTTTAATTTCCTCCCAATAGCATTTTGCGGTGGCAAAAGAATGGTTTCCGTCTCCCATTGCAAAAGAAAAAGTCTTTCCGTTTTCAACAAAAAGCTCATAGAGAATATCTGCAATTTTTTGATAAAGCTCTTCGCTTTCGATTTTAGTGCCTCTAATGTGTCCACCGTTTTCCATTAGGTCGAAATCATATACCTTAGGTATATCGGAACACTCTTTTTTGAGCATGCTCATAAGCTTATTCTCTTTGTCAACTATGAGCATAAGAACATGAGGGAGCTCAAGGGCTGCTTTCTTTCGAATTTCAACTCGAGGAATAACTCGGGTGATATCTGTTCTTTCGGTAACTTTTATAAGTTTATCGGAGCCGGGAGCATAATCATATTGTTCCAAATCAAAAGCGGCAACAAGACCATAGCGTCTGCCGTCGGGAGTGTCTCTTTCGGTAAAAACAAAACCGTCGCCGATTTCCTCAATGCTTTTGTCAGAAAGATATTTTTCCATTGCAGCAGCACGCTTTTTGTAATCTTTATCACCATCAAGAAGCCATGCTTCGGGGAGAGTCATATGTAAAGTTGAAACAGAATCACCCACATAGTTGCGAACACGCTCCCAATATTCCGGCTGAGCTGCATATTGATCACAAGCGAGCACGGCATATTTTGAATAGTCAATACCTTTTTTAGGTAAAAGAATATTTGGGATTTTGACTCCGAGCAATGAGAATTTTTTATCGTAATCCATAATTGACCTCCCAATAGCTATATTTCAACTCAAAGATTACTTTCTGAAACCTTTTTCAAAATCAATCATACACTGAGCAAGACATTCAACACCCTCAATAGGCATACCGTTATAAATTGAGGCTCTTATACCTCCGAGAGAAGGATATCCCGCAAGGCTTATCATATTGCGGCCCTCGGCCATTTTAAGAAAAGCCTTGGTGCTTTCACTATCCGGAAGAGTGAACGAAACATTCATAATAGAACGACAATCCTTTGCGGCAATTCCGGTGTAAAGCTTTGATGAATCAATTATATCATAAAGTATCTTTGCTTTTTTTTCATTTTCTTTTTCAAGAACAGCAACACCGCCCATATTTTCGACCCATTTGTAAACGAGACCGCACATATAAATTGCAAAAGTAGGGGGAGTGTTTAGCATAGAACCTGTTTTATCCATGGTTTCATAGCGAAGAAGAGATGGTACAACAGGATCAATATCTTCAAGAACACTTCCTCGTTTAAAAATCGCAACAGCAACACCTGCGGGACCCATATTCTTTTGAGCACCTGCGTAGACTAAATCGTAATCACGAACATCAATAACTGTTCCGAGAATACCGGAGGTCCAATCTCCTATAAGCGGAGTTTTACCGTGTTCGGGAAGTTTTCTGTACATTGTGCCACAGGTGGTATTATTTCCGGTTATATGAAGATATGCACTTCCGGGAAGTATCATATCCTCGGTTATTTCGGGAAGAGCGCCCACGGTGTCAACTATTTTATAAGCATCGCACCAGCGTGAAGCTTCTTCGAAAGCTTTTTGAGAAAAAACTCCGTTAACGGCATGAGCAGCTTTTTGACCTCTTTTTGAGTAGTTCATTGCAGCCATTGAAAACTGCATAGTTGCTCCTCCTTGACAAAAAACAACCGCATAATCATCGGGAATATTCATAATTCTGCGAAGAGTTTCCTCGGTTTCAGTCATAATTTTTTCAAAAGGCTTAGAACGGTGACTCATTTCCATAACGCTGCATCCGGTGTTTTGGTAATTAACCAAATCACGCTGTGCCTGTTCAAGAACAGGAAGCGGAAGGGCAGCTGGGCCTGCTGAAAAATTAAACACTCGTTCCATAAAATTCACCTCAAAAAAACAATAATTTCACTTATAATAATCATTTTTTATCTTAATTTCAAGGGTATTATTCTATTTTTGTGTGAAATTACGAAAAAATAAAGAATAATTATACAAAATTTCAATAAAACAGTTGCTTTTTGAAAGTATTTATGTAAAATACAGTTGTTTTTGAAAGAAAAACGATATTGTTTAAAAAAGTCCTATGTGATAAAATATTAAACTGAAAGGAGCCGATAATATGCCTAAAAAGAATTCGAGAAATACAAAAAGTAAGATAGTTGATGCTGCATGGCGTCTTTTTTATGAGCAAGGCTATGATGATACAACCGTTGAGGACATAATTTTTGAATCAGGTACATCAAAAGGCTCTTTTTATCACTATTTTGCGGGAAAAGATGCTCTGCTTAGCTCACTTTCGTATCTTTTTGATGAAAAGTACGAGGAGATAGAATCCGAAATAAATCCTGAAATGGGTTCATTCGAAAAACTGATGTATTATAATGAACAGCTTTTTGGAATGATAGAAAATCGAGTTTCAATCGATCTTTTAGCAAGGCTTTATTCGTCGCAGCTTATTACAAAAAGTGAAAAACACCTTCTTGACAGGAACAGAACATATTATAAACTTTTAAGAATAACGGTACAAAAAGGTCAAGAAAACGGTGAACTTATAGACGATGTTACAGCAAATGAAATAGTGAAAGCTTATGCGCTTTGCGAGCGCGCGCTTTTATACGATTGGTGTATTTGTAACGGAGAATATTCGCTTAGAGAATATTCGAAGCGTATGATGCCCATTTTTATGAGCGAATTCAGAAAGAAGTAAAATCGTCATATTAGAAACAGTATCGGGAGTTATTTATATGGATAAAAAGGTTAAAAGAATAGGTATATTAACCTCCGGAGGAGATGCACCGGGAATGAATGCCGCAATACGCTCGGTGGTAAGAACAGCAGTAAGCAAGGGAATAGAATGTGTTGGAATAAGAAGAGGATATAACGGACTTATAACAGGTGATATAATCCGTCTTGATTCCGACAGCGTTTCAAGAATAATAAATCGCGGTGGAACAATGCTCTATACTGCACGAAGTGAAGAATTTATGACTCAAAGCGGTCAAAAAAAGGCTGCTGCCACTTGTAAACAATTTGGACTTGACGGAATAATAGCGGTGGGTGGAGATGGAACTTTCCGAGGACTTAATGAACTTTCAAAGCATGGAATTGCGGTAGTTGGAATACCTGCAACCATTGATAACGATATAAGCTGTACAGATTATTGTCTCGGATATGATACTGCCGCGAACACAGCTGTTGAAGCAATAGACAGACTTCGTGACACAATGCAGTCACATGAACGCTGCTCTGTTGTTGAGGTAATGGGGCATAGAGCGGGACACCTTGCACTTTATGTCGGTCTTGCCACAAGTGCAACGGTGGTTATAGTGCCCGAAAAGGAATTTGACTTTGAAAACGATATAGTTGAAAACATTATAAAGGCAAGACTTGGAGGGAAAACTCATTTTATGATAATAGTTGCTGAGGGAGCAGGCAGTGCTATTGAAATGGGTGATAGAATCCGTGAAGAGCTTGAGCTTGATACAAGGGTGACAATTCTCGGACATATTCAAAGAGGAGGAACGCCTACCGCCCGTGACAGAGTCACAGCTGCGTCGATGGGATATGAAGCTGTGAAAGTATTGGCTGAAGGAAAAACAAATCGTGTTATCCGTTCGGTTTCAGGTGAATTTGAAGACATTGACATAATCGAAGCACTTAATATGAAGAAAGGCCTTGATAAAGAACAGTATGAGGTTCTTGAGGCAATGACCGGAATATATCATTAAATTAAAAAGAAAAGTATTGATTTCGGCTATTTTAAAAAAACCATTGTCGCTTGCGTTTCTAAATACTAATAAGTTAATAGTTCTTTTTGGATTTCTATTGAAACGGTAAGTGAAAGGGTGGTATTATAGAAATATAGAAATTGTCGAGGGGGCGAATTTTATGCCAAATGAAGTCACAAACTATAAATGTCCGGCTTGTACCGGTCCTCTACATTTTGTCGGAGAGAGCGGGATGCTTGAATGTGATTATTGCGACAGCAAATTCGGCGTAGAGGAAATAGAAAAACTCTATGCGAAAAAAGAGGCTGAAGCAGCAGAAAATCAGGCTAAAAACGATGAAAAAAGAGAAAAATCATCGAGTAATGAATGGAGCGATGATGAGACAGCCGGAATGAAAACATATAGTTGTCCTTCCTGTGGAGCACAGCTTATTTGTGATGAAACAACAGCAGCTACAAGCTGTCCCTATTGTGGAAATACTACTGTAATTCCCGGACAATTTAAAGGCGGACTTAAACCGGATTTAATAATTCCATTTAAGCTTGATAAGAAATGTGCTATAGAGACTCTTAAAAAATACTATAAAGGTAAAGTGTTTTTACCTAAAGAATTTAAAGACAATAATCATATTGAAGAAATTAAGGGCGTATATGTACCATTTTGGCTTTGCGACTGTGAAATGGAGGGCGAGGCCATGTATATGGGTGCAAATTCAAGAACATGGCGTGAAGGCGATTATAATATTACCGAGACAAAATATTTCAGAGTGTATAGAGAGGGAAATCTTGGTTTTAAAATGATACCCGTTGATGCATCAAAAAAAATGCCCGATGCTCATATGGACGCAATCGAGCCCTTTGATTATAAAGAGCTTAAACCTTTTTCAACAGCTTATTTACCGGGTTTTCTTGCAGATAAATACGATGTAAGTCAAGAAGACAGTATGGAAAGAATAAGATATAGGGCGGAAAACAGTATAAGATCGGAACTTAGAAATACTGTAAGAGGATATTCGATGGTGAATATCGAAAGTGAAAACTATAAGTTCGAAAATAAAGGTGTAAAATATGCGCTTATGCCTGTTTGGCTCTTAAATACAAAATGGAACGGAAAGAATTTTTTGTTTGCGATGAATGGACAAACGGGAAAACTAATAGGAGATCTCCCTGTTGATAAGAAAAAATTCTGGGGAATGTTTGCAGCTATTGCAGCACCTCTTGCCACAATTATATCGCTTATTTGGATGATTTTGTGAAAGGAGCGGGAGATTTATGAAAAAGATAATTTCTGTTATTCTGGCTCTTATGCTGATTTCGATTACTGCCGTTTATAGCTTTGCACTTGATATTTTTGTAATGGATAATGCAGATATACTAAGCGACAGCGAGGAAAGCAAACTCAATGATACCGCTGCAAAAATATCATCTAAATATAACTGTTCTACATACATAATAACCGTGGAAAGTCTTGATGAATATGAAGCATGGGAATATAATGAAATGCTTTATAAAACGCTCTCACTTGGATATGAAAATGACGGAAACGCAGTAGTGCTCATGCTTTCAATGAGTGAAAGAAAGTATGACATAATGGCACATGGCTATGGAAACACAGCTTTTACGGATCACGGAAAAGATTTAATGGCAGAAGAATTCCTTGATGATTTTGCAAATGATAACTGGTATAACGGATTTTGTGATTATCTTGATAGTTGCAATACTTTTTTGGAAAAAGCAGAAAACGGAAATCCGGTTGATATTGAAAGCGGAGGAATTGGAACTGCTCTTATCGGTATTGTAATTGCGATTGTTATATCCTGTATCATAGCGTTGGCGGTATGTTTCATATTTAGAGCACAGATGAAAACCGCAAGGCTTGCAACCGAAGCAGGTGATTATTCAAACAGACTTGTTCTTACAAATCAATATGACAGATTTTCTCATAGAGATATAAAAAGAGTTTATATTCCGCCGGCAGATAACAATTCCGGTGGAGGAACAACAGTCAACAGCGGCGGTTTTTCTCATAAAAGCGGATCATTTTAAATATTAAAAAAGACAGCCTTTGGCTGTCTTTTTACTTTATGGTACAAAATGTATTTTATTGTCATCAAAGCAGTCCTTTGCGGGCTGAATTCCAGCAGGATGACCGATATAAATTATATTTAAAGGGATTTGCGTTTTTGGAAGATTTAGAATCTCGGAAACATTTTCTTGAGCATTTTTCATAGGATAAACGCCACACCAAACAGCGCCTAATCCAAGATCAACGGCTCTAAGCAATATATTTTCAGTCGCAGCACTGCAATCCTGTATCCAAAATTCAGAAAAAAATGGAAGTGCCTTTTTTAAGTTTCCACAGACAACTATTGCAAGAGGTGCTATGATTTTTGAATACTTTGCGGCATTGTAAAGCTTTTCAAGAATTTCTTCGTTTCTGATTATATAAAATTCCCATGGCATTCTATTACATGCACTGGGACCGCTCATCGCAGAATGAAGAATTTCAAGGATATCTTCATCTGAAATTTTTTCGTCGGTAAATTTTCTTATGCTTCGTCTTTTGAGCATAGCATCTTTTAATTCCATCAGATCACATCCCCATAATAGACTTTTTTGAGCACGAATTTTCCGCTTACAGGATCTTTGTTTTCATAATCCGCAAAAACAGCTGCTTTTTCGCTTTCTAAAAGTGCAAAACAGCGTTTTACGCCTTCTTTGCGATGACAGTTATCCATAGATTCAATGGCAAGACGAATTTTTTTGATATTAGGATCATTGACCTTGAGCACAGCTGGAAGTTTGCCAGAGGAATTTGAGCATATTCTGTCACAAATCATTTTATCCTTGAGCACGGATGGGTCGATGCCATCAAGTGAAGATAGATACTTATATGTCATTTCGGTATAATCATCAAGAGAAACAAAATGGTCACAATGCATTGTGGCGTAGTTTCCAAAAATTTTAAAAAATTCAAAGGGAGAAATATTTAAACTGTTGATGACATAATCAACAGTCTCTATAAATCTTCCGCTGTTACAAAGCCTTTCAAGAGCGTCTTCAACATTATGTAATATATGAAGTTCACTTTCTGTCAGCCAGGGAGTGGAGATTACTTCGTAGGGAGGATCGTTTGAAAAAATACAAGGATATTTTTTTGAATTTTCACGCATTTCTGCTCCATGAAGAAGTTTTAAAAAACCAAGCTGAAGCATATTTGAGCGTAAATTATATCCGATATTAAAACTGTCTTCAAAGCTTTTTAAATCCTCAAAAGGAAGCCCTGCAATGAGGTCAATGTGAATATGTAAATTTGCAGGAGCAAGCAGTTTCTTTATATTTTCAATAAGTTTTGAAGTGTTGGTTTTTCTGTTAATATATGCAAGAGTTTCTTCGTTAAAACTTTGCATTCCGATTTCGAGTTGGATGGACCCCTTTGGTGCAGAGTTTAGAATTTCAATAGATTCTTCATCAAGAATATCTCCGGCAATTTCAAAATGAAAACATACATTTTCGGGAATACCTTTTCCGTGTTCGGAAATAATAAAACGCCAAAGCTCTTTAGCACGGGATTTGTTTGCATTAAAGGTTCTATCAATGAGCTTTACTGTCTGGGTGCCGCTTTTTGCAAGCATGAGCATTTCGCTTTTAGCTCGCTCGATACTGAAAAATCGTACACCTCCACATCTTCCTGAAATGCAGAAAGCACAGGAATAAGGGCATCCACGACTCGTTTCAAGGTAAGCGATGCGTCTGTTAAGTAACGAGAAATATTCATCACAGTAGGGGGAAGGTGGCTCTTTGTCATCGGTATAAGGACTGCTTATGAAATTACTATCACCATTTCTAAAACAAAGCCCTGGAATATTTTCAATTAAACCTGTTTTAATAGCGTCACAAAGTGCGGCAAAAGGATATTCGCCTTCACCTGATATTACATATTTACACCATGGATTTTCATTTAAAACGGCGTTAGGATTATATGAAACTTCGGGTCCGCCGAGCACGATAATTGAGTCGGGAAGAGCTTCATTAAGCATTTTTCCAAGAATGCGTACCGATTTTATATTCCAAATATAGCATGAAAGACCGATTATATCCGGTTTTTCGGAAATTATTCTGTTTAAAACATTTTCAATGGGTTCGTTAATTGTGCCCTCAATAATTTTATATTGGTATTTTTCTTTACAATATTTGCGAATACCTGCAGCAAGACACCATGGAGAGAGTGGAGAATGTACATATTTTGATGATAACGAACAGAGAACGATTTTTGTTACTTTATCCGTAATTTTGCCCTTCTTTCAAATAAGACTTGAAAATAACTCAGATTATGTTACAATAAGTTGGATTATAAGTATATATTATATCAGATAATTTTTTAAAGTAAAGAACAGAGGTGTTCAAGCTAATGCAGATATACTTTTGTGATATGGAAAATTTTGAACATCTTTACGAAGAATGTGTTTTTCTTTTACCGAAAAAAAGACGCATAAAAGCTGAAAAACTGATAAACAAAAACGATGCGTTGCTTTCAGCAACTGCAGGACTTATGCTTAAAAGGGTCCTTTCTTTAGACGATGATTCTGCGATAAAATTCGGTGAGCACGGGAAACCTTTCCTTGAGCATGGACCTTGTTTCAGCATTTCTCACAGCAGACAGTTTTCGATGCTTGCTGTTTCCGAAAACAACATAGGAATTGATATAGAAATGCACATGGGTTTAAATGAAAGAGTTGCAAAGCGCTGTTTTACAGATGAGGAGTTTTTGTTTGCAAAAATGAGCACGGAGAATTTTTTAAGAATATGGACTGCAAAAGAGGCGGTGCTCAAATTTTTAGGAACAGGTTTTTCCTATTCACCTAAAAATTTTTCAGTGCTTCCGCTTGATAAAGAACATGAAATAAACGGCGAAAAAATAAAATTTTATTGTTCGGATATAAATAAAGTGCCATTTACGGTTGCTTTCAGCAATGATGAGAAAATTGAAATTACGGAATTTTTTCCGGAAGATCTAATATTTTAAGGAGATTTTATGAAAACAGAGAGAAGCTTTCCTAAAGCTACAATAA
>CAZEKU010000022.1:0-12336 GCA_964512935.1 uncultured Oscillospiraceae bacterium
TCAGGTAAGGAGAAAATTTCCGGAATATAACAAAATCTGCCTCCGTATATATTTACGGAGGTGTTTTTATGAAAAAAATAGCGATAATCGGCGCAGGAAATGTGGGAATTTGTGCAGCAAAAGAACTGTCAAAATTTCCGGATATGAAACTCTGTGGCTTTGTAAGAAGAAAAGCAAAGCCCGTTCCCGAATTTCCGGATATACCCGTTGCCGAAAGTGTTTTTGAACTTCCGGAAATTCCAAACGGAGCTATAATATGCATTCCGTCAAGATTTGCGGAAAAAATCGAAAAAGAGCTTCTTGAATCGGGAATATTTACAGTGGATAGCTTTGATATACATGATGAACTTGCTGAAATGAAAGAAAACCTCTCGCTTCCCGCAAAAAAAGGTGGCGCAGCCGCAGTTATCGGAGCGGGATGGGATCCGGGATTGGATTCTGTTATAAGAACACTGATGCTCATGGCACTTCCAAACGGAAATACATATACGGAATTCGGCCCCGGAATGAGTATGGGACATTCCGCTGCTGCAAGAGAGATATGCGGAGTTAAGGATGCCTTGGCATTTACAATTCCAACAGGAAATCGAAAGCATACCAGAATAGTTTATGTCGTGCTTAGTCCAGGTGCAAAAAAAGATACAGTGGAGCGGGCTATATTAAATGATAAATATTTTAAAAACGAAAACTGCTTGGTGGAGTTTGTGGATTCTGCCGATATATTCGGAAATAAAAATCATGCGGTAAATATCGAAAGGGAATATGATGAGCAAAATATAAAATTTTGCATGAAAATAAATAACCCAACCCTTACGGGCCGAATTATGGTTTCGGCAATGAATGCCGCTTTTTTACAAAAACCCGGAGCATATTTTATGCCGGAAATATCACCTTGTGATTTTTGCCGAAAAAATTGGATGGAATTTATATAAAAAATTAAGGTTCATAATACTTTCTCAAAAATTCATCTATGGAAATTTCAAAATAATCCGCAATTTTTATTATCATATCAATATCCGGCTCGGTTTCTCCTCTTTCATATTTGCTTACAGAGGTCTGTGAAATATGTAAAGCGTCAGCAAGTGCTCGCTGCGTGATATGTTTCTGCTTTCGCAATGTTTTAAGTATGGTAAACAAAATTTTCACCTCAAAAAAATTTAGATAATAGACAAAATGATAAAAATACAAGTTAATTTTGCAAAGATTTTTGCAAAAAATCACTGTATTTGTGTTTTTTAAAACAAAGTTCTATATTAATAGTAACTTTTTTTGTTGTTTTTGTTGCAAATCATAGTAATATTTTGTTATAATAGCCTTGTACGACACATGTGAAAGGGGACTGACAACTTTGAAACAGTACAAAGCAAAAGATATCAGAAATATCGCGCTCGCAGGACACGGCGGTGACGGTAAAACCAGCCTCGCCGAAGCTCTGCTTTATATGGCCGGTGCAACCGACAGACTCGGTTCTGTAACTGAAGGAAACACAGTTTGTGACTTCGATCCTGAGGAAATTAAACGTAAAATTTCCGTAAGTTCCGCAGTTGCTCCTTTTGAGTATGACGGTGTTAAAGTTAACATCATCGACACTCCCGGACTTTTTGACTTTGCCGGAGGATTCCATGAAGGTGTTCGTGCAGCAGATGCAGTTATAATTACTCTTTCTGCAAAATCAGGAGTCCTTGTAGGTACCGAAAAAGCATGGAAACTTGCAACAGCACAGAAAAAAGCAAAAGCATTCTATATCTCCAAAATGGATCTCGAAAATGCCGATTTCAGCAAGACTCTCGAAGCTCTTAAAGAAAAATTCGGTAACTCCGTTTGCCCCGTAGTAGTTCCGATAGGCGATGTTTATGTTGACCTTATCACCAAAAAAGCTTTCACCTTTGACAGCAAAGGTAAGAGCACAAGGGTAGACCTTCCCGATGATCCGATAATCGAAGAACTTGAGGATGCTATCAGCGAAGCTATCGCAGAAGCAGACGAAGAGCTCATGGAGAAATTCTTCAGCGGCGAACCCTTCACCGAAGAAGAGCGTTTCCGCGGATTTGAAGAAGGCGTTGCAGCAGGCAGCATTGCTCCCGTATATTGCGGTGACTCCGTAACACTTCGCGGAATTGAAATGCTCCTCCATGAATTTAAAAAGATATTCCCCTCCGCAGAAGAAGTTGCATCCGAAAATGCAACCGATGCTGACGGCAAAGAGGTTAAACTCACCTGCACAGATGATGAGCCTCTTGCAGCTTATGTATTCAAAACCGTAGCAGACCCGTTCGTAGGTAAGCTTTCCTTTGTAAAAATCGTTTCCGGCGTACTTACCGCAACCTCCGCTGTTGTTAACGCAAGAACCGGAAATCCCGAGCGTCTCGGTAAACTTGTTATTATGCATGGTAAAACTCAGGAGCCCGTTGAGACAGTCGGTGCAGGCGATATCTGCGCTATCACCAAACTTGCAGAAGCAGAGACCGGTGATACCCTTTGCGATGCAAAACGTGTTGTTTCCTGCGCAAAGACCGAATTCCCCTATGCTTGCCTCAGAATGGCAATGTATCCTAAGGGCAAAACCGATGATTCCAAAATTGCAGGTGCAATTGCAAGAATTATGGAAGAGGATGCAACCGTTGCTTACGAAAACAATGCAGAGACCAAACAGCAGATTCTTGCAGGTCTCGGTGAACAGCACCTTGATGTAGTTTGCAGCAAACTTAAATCCAAATTCGGTGTAGAACTTGGACTTGAAAAACCTCGTGTACCTTATCGTGAGACCATTCGTAAAAAGGTAAAAGTACAGGGTAAACATAAGAAACAGTCCGGTGGCCATGGCCAGTACGGTGATGTATGGATCGAGTTTGAGCCTACCGAATCCGAAGAAATGGTATTCGAAGAGGCAGTATTCGGCGGTTCCGTTCCGAGAAACTTCTTCCCTGCAGTTGAAAAAGGCCTCCGTGAAGCTTGCAAAGTCGGTATGCTTGCAGGTTATCCCATGGTAGGTGTTCTCGGTAGACTTGTTGATGGTTCCTACCATCCCGTAGACTCCAACGATATGTCTTTCCAGATGGCTGCAAGACTTGCTTATAAAACTGGTATTCCGCAGGCAGGCCCCGCAATCCTCGAACCTATCGGTTCCCTTAAAGTAATCGTTCCCGATTCCAACACCGGTGATATTATCGGTGATGTTAATAAACGCCGCGGACGTGTTCTCGGTATGAATCCCGTTGACGGCGAAGACGGTTATTCCGAAGTAGAGGCAGAAGTACCTATGAGCGAAATGCACGACTTCACCACATCCCTCCGTTCTTCTACTCAGGGAAGAGGTTCCTTTACTTTCGAGTTCGATCATTATGAGGAACTTCGTGATGAAACCCTTAAACAGGCTGTTATCGACGAAGCAAAACAGTGGATGACCGAAGAAAAAGAATAATTTTCGAATAATAAAAAAAGCCCTGTCATAAGATTGACAGGGCTTTTTAATTGGCTTAAAAATCAAAACCCTGTTCGGAGATGATTTTATGATTACAGCTTCAGTAAAAACAACCAGAACAAAAATAATGGGCACAATTTGCATAATCCTCGCCGTAATAATTGCAGTAATACTATTCTTTTACGCTGAAAAGGGCGAAAACGCCGCAGAATCAATTTCAAGGAGAGTTTCGAATAATAACGAAAGGGTAGAATACATAGCCTCAAAAGGCCTTAAAACCGCTGAGGAACCTAATACTGTGGAGGAAGTGCTTTTGCCGAAGGAAATGGATGAAATTCTTTCGGAATATAACGAAATACAAAAGGAATCCGGGTTTGATATTTCGCCTTATCTCGGAAAAACGGTAAAAAAATATGTGTATCAGGTAAAAGATGAGGAAGAAACCTTCGTGACCCTTTATATTTTTGATGAAATGATAATCGCCGCAGATATATCCTCCTACATAGACGGTTCACAAAGACCTATTGACAGCGAAAAAAATATATAATAAAATATTTTTAATATAAAAGAAAAATCAGAGGGATAAAATGGATTACAGAAAAATAAGCATCGAAGATGCTCCGAATCTTGCTAAAATTTATGCGGAAACATTTAATTCGGATCCTTGGTATGATAAATGGACACAGGAAACAGCTGAAAAGCGACTTTCTCAAATGATAAAAAACGGAGGCTTTTTCGGAATTGTTTCGTATGATGAAAGCGGAATAACCGGAATGATACTCGGTGAAGAGGAACAGTATTTTGACGGCGTAATTTTCAATATAAAGGAATTTTGCGTAAAAAATGAACTTCGCGGAAATGGAATAGGCTCAAAACTTCTTACAAAATTTGAGCATATGCTCAAAGAAAAAGGCATAAGAGAAGTGGTGCTCATGACAAATCTTGAGGACGAGGGCTTCTATAAAAAATACGGTTTCAGCCGTAGCCGTGGAATAATTTATATGGGAAAAGAGCTTTAATTAAAAGAAAAAAACAAAGGAAAAAGTCCCGTGCTCAAATTTGAGCACGGGACTTTTGTTCTTAAATTTTAATTTTCTTTATTATTTTCATTATTCTTTTCTGAGAGCTTTTGAGCCTTTTTATAAGCTTTTCTTGCCTTTTTAGCAGCTCTGTATTCCTGCCATTTTACATTTTTTCTAAGACAGAGATTGATAACTGCGGCAGCAGCGGCAATTATTATTGCCCAAAGAATAAAGTAGGGAATATTTGCAACAAACCATACAAGAAAATCTTCAGCACCTACATAAATGCTGTAAATATTATCGCTGAAATCGGAGGATATTCTCTCCCAAACAGTTTTTTGCTCAGTGGAAGTAACACGCTTAACTTCACAAACACTAAGGTTAACGGTGCTGTAATCCACAAGGTTATCATAGGTGCGAAGTTGACTCTGATAAGTTTCAAGCTGATATCGAACTTCCGTAAGGCGCTGCTGAAGAAGAATTATGGTATCAACATTTTCCGCAGTTGAAAGAAGCTCAAGCAGCTGATCATATTCGGTCTGAAGAGATTTTATTCTTGCCTCGGTGTCAACATAATTAAGAGTTACATCGGTAGTATCTTCATAGCTGTAAGTGACATTTCCCAGACCGTCAACGGTACCGACAAAACTGTCAAGCTTGTCGGAAGGAATACGGCAAACAAAATTTGCATTGCGGTTAGAAGAATAGTTATAGGAGTTTCCGCTGACGCTTGAGCTTTCAAGATATCCTCCAACGGAGTTTACCTCGTTTTTAAGGCTTGAAACAAATGAATCAAAATCAAGAGTTTCAACATCAAGGTTAAAGGTGCGAATGAGTTTTCGGTTTTCAATAGCAATACTTTCTGAAGGAGCACTTTCGGAAGGAGCACTGCTGTCAAAAACATCTTCGGAAATAAAATCATCTTTCGGTGCTTCTGCATCATAGACGGAGGAATTCCAACCGTTTGTGGTTTCAGTCACAAAACCTTTATCAAGGTTAGCGGAGCTGCATCCACTCAAAATAAGTAAAGCTGATAAAATAATTGCCGAAATTTTAATATTTTTCATTTTTCATAACCTCCTTACAGTATATTAGTGCAAAATTTTCTTGATTTTATTGCATTATTTTACAGTTCCGGATAAATTTTTTCTTCGGGCCCTATATATTCACGATAGGGAGGAACATCTTCGATATTCCTTACAAGAGTAAGGTCTTCTTCGGGAGAAAGTTCGGATTCAACACCGTCGGATTCTTTTTTGCCGAGATATTCCGTCATAAGTGCATAATCATCGGCTTTTCGTTTTTGATTCATTCTGAATAAAACTATATAAGCTATAAGTCCTAAAGTGGAAATAATGCTTATAATTCCGCCGATTTTCAAACCGGGAGTTTCATAAACGAACACAATCTCATTGAAACCGCTTTCAGCATAAACCGCCATAAAACCTACATCAACCTTTTCGATAACGGTTTCTTTTCCGTTTACATAAGCTGTCCAGCCATCCTCATAAGGAACGGAGAAAAATACAAGGTTGTTTTTCGTCAAATAAATTTTTGAAGTAAAACCTTTATGATCATAATTGAAACTATAGGAGGAAGAATCTGCTCTTTTAGCAGCAATATCGCAAAATTCCTGATAGTTAAGCGGAATATTAGGTGTAAGATCATGCTTGAGATACTGACCGTAAAGCTTTGCCTGACTGTCGTTTAAAACGATTGAGGAAAGAAGAACGCTGCTGCGAGAGGATTCGTCAATGGAATAATACTGATTTTCGGTTATATAACTGTCAAAGGTAAATCCCATAGGAACATAGTTTTCGTTTTCGAAAATATGATAACCGTTTTCGGTTGTAAGATATTTAAAGCCTGTAACAATTTCATGTTCAGAGGAGGTTTCATCTGCATCGGCATATAAATATTTTACGGAAAGAAATGACCTCAGCTCATAGAAGTTGTAATTCGGTTTACTTGAAACATCACGGGTAACCTTTACGGTAGGATAAAATTCCATTATAGAAGGTGTAACAACGCTGTGGAAACAGCGAATTGACGGAATATTCCAATAAAGACCCATGTTTTCAAAACATTCGTAAAAATCAGCCCTCACAAAGGTATCGGGATTTTCCGGAAGTTCCATTTTTTCGGCAAGACCAACTGCATCATCAATAATCTCATCGTGATCTCCCGCAAAGGTATATCCGAGATTTATGTAAGCAAATCCGTATGCGGCACAGATAATTGCAGTAGTAAGCACAAGAAGATTTTTATAATATTTCTTGTTTTGAAGGAACCAAAGTACAATAGTCAAAACAGAGCAGATAACCGCAAAGCTTTCGGTCAAAAGGAACCAGGAGTTGTTATAAACAAGACCAAGCTCACGACCACCGTCGCTGTAAAATACAGGCGTAAACTGAAGAATAAGAATAAGCCCGACTATAACGCAAACCGACGGTATAATGCCTTTTTTAAGATCAATACGCTCACTGTCTTCGTTACCGCAAGAGGATTCCAAAGTTTTTGCGGTTGCAAGTACAAGCATAAGTATGAACATATAGTACCAGCGTGCGTAGTAAGAATTATTAAAAAGAACAAAAAGCGAGTTGAGTACGGGAACAAGTGCAAAAATACAGCAGGCAATTATCATTCTTTTAAGCCAATCGTTTTTAACACAGCGAACATATGCCACAGCACCGCTCATTCCGAAAAGAGGAAGCCAGCCTGCCATAGATGCCCATTGAGCACCTTGACCTGTGAACATATTCTGTTTTGATGGCATATCCGGAGGCATGAAAAAGCTTGCGATTATTGCAGGAACACGCTGTTCGCTGTAATAAAGCCAAAGGGACCATCCATTTATAAAATTGTCTGCACCTGTTCTCGGGTTATCAAGAATTGCAAGAACCGATGGAATAACCACAACAGCGGAAACCAAAAGTCCAAGTACGGATTCCGCAGCAACAAAGAGGAATTTTTTAAATTTATGAGAGATATTTTTATCGGTTATTCTGATAAAGAAATAAAGAACAGTGAAAACAACCTCTCCGATAAAGAACCAATAGTTTACAATGGCATTAAGAGCAACGGCTGCGGCAAAAAATCCATGCTTATCTTCGGTAATAAGCATTTCAAGACCGATGAGAATAAGCGGGAAAAACGCTACAACATCAAGAAAATGGTTGAAAAACAGGTTATAAATGCAGTATCCGCTGAATGCGTAGAGAAGACCACCCACTACAGCAAAACGCTTATCTTTTACAAAGCGTGCAACATAAAAATATGCGGTAATGGCACAGGTCATAAATTTAAGCACAAAAAGCGGAGCCATAAGATATGGTACGGTTGCGGTATCAAATGGAAGGGTAAGCCAGAAAAACGGGCTGAAAAGCAAATAGAACGAATATGAACCGATGAAGTTTACACCAAGGTCGGTATTCCAGTCCCAGCCAATTTGACCGCTTGTAACAAGCTCATGCGTGTGCATATAAAATGCAATCTGCTGACAGTTGTAGTCGCCGTAATATGTAAAAATTCCGCCGTTTCGGTAAACAATAAGTCCAACGGTTATAACAGCGCAAAGACCCGACAGCGCAAGTACCCATAAAATCAGTTTTTTATCAGTTCGTTTAAAATCCTTTGTCATAAATTATCCTCAAACAATATTTTAATTTTGCCTAAAAAAGCTTACAAAACTTATTATATAGTATAACTCTTTTCACACATATTTTAAAGAGGTAACCAAAAAATAACCCGCAAAGAGTCGGAACATACAAAAAAAGACTGTTTTTTTACAAAAAAATGTCTTATAATATAATTTAATGTACGATCCGCTTGGTGGACTTTGCGGGTTATTAAAAGGAATGCATTCCATAATATAAGTGTAAGTTTTTTTGAATTTTACTGCATTTGGAGGGATAAAAATTGAAAGAAAGTAAATTTTATGCCTATATCTCAAGAATGAAACATATTTTCCGTTGGTCTCTTATGAAAAACATCCAGCCGGAATCCATTTCGGTGCATACCCTTGATACCGCTGTTGTAGCACATTGCCTCGGAGTTTTAAGAAATCGTCGCTTTCAAGGAAACTGCGATGTACAGCGCCTTGTAATGCTCGCTATGTATCACGATTGCAGCGAAATACTTACCGGCGATATGCCTACACCTATAAAATATTATAATCCGGATATAAAAGAAGCATATAAAAAGGTTGAAGCGGTTGCAAATCGAAAACTTTTGGAAATGCTGCCGGAGGATCTTCGCCCGGATTATGAGATGTTTTTTGACCATTCGGGCGAAGACCCCGAGCTTCTGAAGCTGCTCAAAGCTGCGGATAAAATTTCCGCACTTATAAAATGCATTGAGGAGGAAAATTCCGGAAACCATGAATTTTCAAAAGCAAAAATCAGCATAATGACATCGCTTGAAGAAATGGAAATTCCGGAGGTAAAGACCTTCTTGACGGAATTTCTTCCGAGCTACGGTCTTACTATTGATGAACTGAATTAACGCATAATACTTGAAATTCCGTTGGCAATGCTGCCAACTGCTTTTACGGTTTTTGCTGCACTTTTACGCATTTTTTTAACATTGCTGTGGCTGCGGCTGTTGCTCATCATATAAACAGCCGTTCCAACTGCGGCAGCAGCTGCCGCACCGCCCATAATAGCGGAAACTGCCCTATTCATAAAAACCCTCCAATCTTTATTTTGTGAAAATATTTTTTGCGTATTTTAAAAAGATATCCACGGAATTTTTCGGTGAATAAAATGGAGAAAAATTAAATTAAAATAATTACCGTAATGAGGTGAACCTATGGAAAAACGACCGGCAAGAGTTGCCGCAATACATGATCTTTCAGGTTTCGGAAGATGTTCAATTTCAGTAATACTTCCGGTTCTTTCGGCAATGGGAGTTCAGGTATGCCCGGTGCTCACAGCGGTTTTATCCACACATACCGGTGGTTTCGGTGATGTTGTTTTTCGTGATCTTACCGATTATATAAAACCTGCCTTAGAACATTATAAAAAACTCGATATAGATTTTGAGGCAGTATATTCCGGTTTTCTCGGAAGTGAGGAGCAGGTGGATTCCTGCATTGAATTTTTCAAAAATTATCCGAATGCCCTGAAAATAGTTGACCCTGTAATGGGCGATAATGGAAAGGCGTATAAAACCTGTACAAAAAGTCTGCAAAACAGAATGAAAGAGCTTGTGGCTGTTGCGGATATCATAACTCCGAATCTTACCGAGGCTGCAATGCTCATAGGTGAAACCTACAGCAAGGAGCCTATGACCGTTACTGAGGCTCGCAGCCTTCTTTTAAAACTGAATGGTCTTGGCCCTAAAAAAATTGTTGTAACAGGAGTTGAACTTGCAAGCGGAATTCTTGCAAATATCTGTTATGATGGGGAGCAAGGCTCATTTTGGTATTCACCCTGCGAATATATACCGGTACATTATCCAGGCTGCGGTGATATTTTTGCGGCTGTTTTAATAGGAGCAATGCTCGGAGGTGCAAGCCTCCCGATTGCAATAGGAAAAGCTACGGATTTTGCGGAGCTTTGTGTAAAAACAACTTTCAGCTACGGAAGTGACCCTCGTCAGGGCGTAATGCTTGAATCGGTGCTTGGAAGTCTGATAAGAAACGATACGGTACCGAAATATAAAACATTATAAAAAATAGGCTAAGGCGTGCTCAAAAGAGCACGCCTTAAAATTTTGAGCACGAATAAAATAAATTCGGTGCTCAAAATTTAGCCGAGCTTGTAATAATTTCCGCTTTCTAAGGAAAACTATCCAAAGGAAAGGCGGCGTTTATATGAATATCTCAGCGGATATCGAAGTCAATAAACTGCATTTTGATGCGATTTTTTGTACTAAACGAAATTTTGATATAAAAAAGCGTGAGCTTCTTATAGCAAATAGAGAAGCGGTGCTTTATTTGGTGGACGGATTTGTTCAAGGCGATGCTTTGGAAAAAATTTTAGCAAAATTTACTGAACTTGATGAGGAAGATGTAAGCTCCGAAAAGGAGTTTTTTGAAAGCTGTATTCCTTTTGCAGGTGTGGATATGGAAAGTGATGATAAAGAACTTTCGCTTGCGGTGCTCAGCGGAAAAACTCTGCTCATGCTCGATGGATT
Organism: uncultured Oscillospiraceae bacterium; assembly: GCA_964512935.1. Classification (GTDB taxonomy): domain Bacteria; phylum Bacillota; class Clostridia; order Oscillospirales; family Ruminococcaceae; genus UMGS1668. The sequence continues at coordinate 10,582 of CAZEKU010000022.1, forward strand.
TACAGCAGCATTTGTTATGGAAATCAGAGATTATCCTCAGCGTGAAAACGCAGAGCCGGATAGGGATAAGGTGCTGAGAGGCTCAAGAGATGGTTTTACCGAAAATATGATATTCAATGCTGCACTTATCCGAAGAAGAATTCGCCACAGAGATTTGAGCATTGAGCATCAAAGCATAGGAAGTGTTTCAAAAACCGATATCGCACTTTGCTATTTGAATGAAAGAGTGGACAAAAACCTGCTAAACGATGTCCGCAGTAAGATAAAAAATTCAAAACTTGAGGCTCTCACAATGTGCCAAGAGGACATGGCAAATGTAATAAACGGAAAAAAGCGTTGGAATCCGTTTCCGAAATATAAATTTACAGAAAGACCGGATGTTGCGGCGGCTCAGATAATGCAGGGCGATTTGATAGTGCTCGTTGATAATACACCCACCGCAATGATAATGCCATCAACGGTATTTGATATTGCGGAGGATGCTAACGATTACTATTTTCCACCGCTTACGGGAGCTTATTTGCGAATAACAAGAATTCTTACAATGCTTGTAACGCTTTTCGTAACACCGCTTTGGCTCCTTGCGATGAAATATCCGAGCTTTGTCCCGGAAACATTTAAGTTTATTTTAGTGACGGAAAATCAAAATATTCCAATAGTGTGGCAGCTTTTGATATTGGAATTTGTAATTGACGGATTGAAACTTTCTTCGCTTAATACACCGGGAATGCTATCTTCAACCTTTTCGATAATCGCAGGTATAATCGTGAGCGATTTTGCAGTTCAAAGCGGATGGTTTTCGCCCGAAACAATGCTTTATATGGCATTTGTGGCAATGGCAAATTACAGTCAGCCCGGGTATGAGCTCGGATATGCGATTAAATTTATGCGAATGGTGCTTTTAATAGCAACTTCGCTTTTCGGGATAGCAGGATTTATAGGCGGAATCGCACTTACACTCTATCTTCTTCTTTCAACAAAAGTTCACGGAAAAGGCGGATATTTCTCTCCGATAATTCCTTTTTCCGCCAAAAATCTTGCCAAACTTTTGTTCAGATTAAAATAAATTCCATTTTGGAATATCTATGATATTTTGATAAATTTTGTATTGAAATAAAATAAAAAATAAGATATTATATTCTTACTGTCTACAATAAGTTCGTTAAAAAACGACATCAGATAGATAAAACATTAAGTAAGGATGGACAAAAATGGTATTTGCAAACTTATTTTTTCTTTATCTTTTCCTGCCGGTAAACCTGATACTCTATTTTTCGACCAAAAACAGAACATTCAGAAATGCCGTGCTGATTTTCTTCTCGCTGTTTTTCTATGCGTGGGGAGAACCTGTTTGGATAACCCTTCTTATTTTCAGTGCAACAATAGACTATTTTCACGGTTTGATAATCGAAAAGCACCGTAACGATATAGGAAAAAAGATTGCTCTTATATCTTCGCTTGTTTTAAACCTCGGTCTTCTGGGAATTTTTAAATACAGCGGCTTTTTCGTTGAAAACTTTAATTTCCTTACGGGACTTGACCTTCCCGTACCGCAATTTGCACTTCCGATCGGTATAAGTTTCTACACTTTCCAAACCTTAAGCTACACAATAGATGTCTATCGTGGTGAGGTGGAGCCTCAGCATAACTATATGAAATTCTTCATGTATGTTTCACTCTATTCTCAGCTTGTAGCAGGCCCTATCGTCCGTTATGCGGATGTTGCTGTGGAAGTAAATAACAGAAAAGAAAATC
>CAZEKU010000023.1:0-3009 GCA_964512935.1 uncultured Oscillospiraceae bacterium
GAAGCGGTAAGACAACTCAGGCAAATTTGCTTTCGCAATATCTTCGCTCAAAGGGAAGAACGGTTCATCGCACAGCGGAGCCTACCGAAACGGGTCTCGGCGGAATGGTTCGTGATGGTTTAGCGGGAGAATATCCTCGCACAAGGGAGGAGCTTGCGGCAATGTTTGCCGCAGACCGTGTTGCCCATAATGTAAGCTCAAAAAACGGAATAATAAAACATCTTTCCGAGGGAACAGATGTAGTTTGCGACCGCTATTATTATTCCTCACTTGCATATCAAGGCGTTGACGGTGCCCTTGAATGGGTTGCTCAAATGAACCTGAACTGCCCTGTAATAACAAAACCGGATATTTGCATTTTCCTTGATATGGATCCCGAAAAATGCCATGACCATATCCGTGCGGGAAGAACTCATTTTGAAATTTATGAGGAAAACGCCGCAATGATTGCGGAAACCCGCCGCCGCTACGGAATAGTTTTCGAAATGCTGAAAGATAGGGACAATATCGTGATAATAGATTCCGTAGGAACTCCTTCTGAGGTATTTGAAAAAATAAAAAATGAAATAGATAAACTTATCTAACCCAAAAAGCTCTCCGAAAGGAGAGCTTTATTCATATCTGTAAACAGCTTTAACGCTTTTTCCGAAAAGGCAAAATTCAATTTGGTTCGGAGAAAAATTATTTTCAAAATTCCCGTCAACGCAATATGAATATCCTATACCGAAATAACGGTTTTCATTGTCCTTTGAAATTTTAATGCAGAAAAAAGGTTCAAGATAAAAACAGATTGCAAGGACATAATCCGTTACGGTAATAAATATCCAAATTATCAAAAATATAAGCAGAGCCGCCGCCTTTTTCATATCATACATCCCTTTTAAGCTCGCTTGCACTTATTTTAACGCAGTGCTTAATGGGTTTCCATTCAACCTTAACGAAAATTGCAACAAGCGAAATGGGAATATATGTGAACATAAAGAGCGGGAATGTGAAAATATAGAATATCTTTTTAATAAACGAGGTGTGTATCTGTTGTAATTAAAACGAGGGCAAAAAGTGTAAGATACATATTAAAAATACTTTCGAGAAGTGAAAAAATTATGGGAAGGATACTTTGACCTCCTATAATCGAAAAAACTGCCGCAAATCCGTTTATGAATGCGCAAAAAACCGAAAGCACAACTGCGGGCATTATGTTCATTGTCATATCAAAACAGGAAAAATCCCCGCGGGAAATTCCCTTGATTAAATCGAATCCGTATTTTCCGAAAACCTGAAGATATCCCTTTGCCCAGCGCAGCCTTTGTGTCCATGATTGACTGAAAAGGGTGGGCTGTTCATCATAGAGCACTGCTTTTTTGCAAAAACCGATTTTCTCGCCACGAACAATATTGTGAACGGTAAATTCAATATCCTCTGTCAAAAGGTGAAAAGGCCAACCGCCGCATTTTTCATAAATCTCTTTGCTGAAGAAAAATCCCGTACCGGATACCGCACAGGAATTTCCCCAAAGAAAACGGGAATGATTGAGATATCTGCTTTCACGCAAAAACCAAAGGGAATATCCTGCGGATATCCAGTTGTCACCATAGTTTTTTGAGTTGCGATAGCTTGTGATTATTTTATATCCGTCGCAAAAGGTTTTATTCATTTCCAAAATATAGTTTTCATCAAGCACATTGTCCGCATCGAATACAAAAAATCCGTCAAAATAGTTTTTCGGATAATCCTCGGAAATATGATTGAGAAGTGCCTCAAGGGCGTAGCCCTTTCCGATATGTTCGGTATCAAAGCGTTTATAAACAGTTGCACCCGAATTTCTTGCAACCCTTGCGGTTTCATCGGTACAGTTGTCCGCCATAACAAAAATCCTTATATTTTCCCTTCCGTAGGTTTGAGCATGAATACTTTCAATAAGCTCCCCTATGACATTTTCCTCATTTCTTGCGGAAATAAGCACCGCAAAGCGGTGCTTTCTTTCCACCTTATGGGGAGGCTCTTTTTTGAAAATTGCTGTGGGAATATATAAAAATTGATAAAAATAACAGATGAAGAAAAGGGTGGCAATAACGAAATTAACAGTTAAAATTCCTTCCATTTTTATCTCCTTTTTCGAAAATTATTCATCATCTAAAAGGATAGAAGAAAAATCATTAAGAAACAATTGTCAAAAGCCTTAAGATTTCATTAAGATTATGCCTTTTTGGAATATTTTTTCTTAATAAATGAACAAATAATTTCCAATGAGTAAAAAATTGTTAAATAGTTTAAAAAATTCCGTTTCGGAATATTTTTTATGCTATAATATAAATGCAAAAGCTTTTGCAATTTTTTAAATGAAAGGTGATTTATATGAAAACCTTGGGAAATATCCTTTGGTTCCTTTTCGGAGGATTTCTTCTTTGGTGCGAATGGGTTTTTGCGGGAATAATTCTCTGTATAACAATTGTCGGAATTCCACTGGGAACACAGTGCTTTAAAATAGCGGGACTTTGCGCTTTTCCTTTTAAAAAGGATATCACAAGACCCGATTTTAAATTCGGAAGTACCCTTATGAACATAGTTTGGATAGCAGTGTTCGGTTGGGAAATTGCTTTAAGTGCACTTGTCTGCGGACTTATTTGGTGCGTAACAATAGTCGGAATTCCCTTCGGAAAACAGTTCTTTAAACTCGCCTCACTGAGCCTTTTCCCCTTTGGAGCAAAAGTAAGAGGATAATATAATTCCAAAACAAAAAGCCCCTTTTGATTTTTCAAAAGGGGCTTTTTATCTTAAAGCAAAAAACTGCAAAAAAAACATTTTTTTAAGCACTTATATTTTAAGAAACAAAAAAGGCGGTGCTTTTATGAAGAAAATCTGCATTATTCTGTCTTTGATATTTATTTTCACAGGCTGCAAAATTTCAAATAGCAGCGGTTATGAAAAAGAGCTTTTAAAGCTAAAACATAGTCTTTCCGATGAAATTGACCTTTCGGAAAATTCTGTTTTGGAAAGATATGATGTGGA
>CAZEKU010000023.1:3109-12000 GCA_964512935.1 uncultured Oscillospiraceae bacterium
TTTCCGATGAAATTGACCTTTCGGAAAATTCTGTTTTGGAAAGATATGATGTGGAAAAAAATTGTCGCATACTTAAACTTTTACAGCGATGACGAAAGTTTCGGAATTTTGGAAATAAAATATTTCATTGCCGATAACATAATAACTAACAAGGCGGTTATCGCAAGCTTTGAAAACAAAAGGATAACCGAAATTTGCTTTGCAAATTGTAGTTTTTCCGCTGACGAAGAAAAAATCATCAAAATCGCAAAAGATTTTTTGAGCACCCATGAGCAGGAAAAGAAAATCTTTTCGGAAACCGAAGAATTTATAAGCGAAGAAACGCTTTTTCACTATTACTATCAAAGCGAAACCCTTTGCTACTGCTACCAGCTTTTCTTCTATGAGGAAACCCCTTACGGAAAAATTATCAATAACGAGTACATAAGCGAATACATTCTTTAAAACACCGCCTTGAAATATCCTTCCTTTTGATATATAGTTTAGTTATAAAATATAAGGGAGGAATTTTAATGAAAACACCCGGACTTATTGATCTTCATTTGCATTTAGACGGTTCTCTTTCGGTAAAAACCGTAAAGGAGCTTGCAGAATTTCAAAATATTGAAATTCCCGAAAACAATGAGGAACTTTTAAAACTTCTTCGAGTGAATGAGGATTGCCACGACCTTACGGAGTATCTTGAAAAATTTGCATTTCCGGGAAAACTCCTCCAAACAAAAAAGGCTCTTGCCATTTCTGTATATAATCTCTGCGAAGAACTTAAAGAGCAGGGACTTATCTATGCGGAAATACGCTTTGCGCCGCAGCTTCATACAGCAAAGGGACTTACTCAAACCGAGGTTGTTGAAAGCGCAATAGAGGGACTTAATAAAAGCGATTTTCCTGCAAAGCTGATTCTTTGCTGTATGCGAGGCGACAATAACCGAGAGGAAAATCTTGAAACCGTAAAAGTTGCAAAGGCCTTTTTGGGAAAAGGCGTTTGCGCACTTGATATTGCAGGCGCCGAGGCACTTTTCCCCACTGAAAATTTCGAAGAAATTTTCAGCCTTGCAAAGGAGCTTAGTGTTCCGTATACAATCCATGCAGGCGAAGCCTTAGGCCCCGAAAGCGTATATAAAGCCTTAGAATTCGGTGCAAAGCGCATAGGTCACGGTGTCCGCAGCCTTGAGGATTCTGCGCTTATAGAAAAACTTGTAAACGAGGGAATAACCCTTGAACTTTGTCCCACAAGCAATATTCAAACCTGCATATTCCCCACAATTGAAGAATACCCCATCCGAAAGCTGATGTCTGCGGGAGTTAAAGTAACCGTAAACACCGACAATATGACCGTTTCCGGAACAACCCTTGAAAAGGAATTTGAAAAACTCTGCACTGCGTTTGCTTTAACGGATGAGGAAATTAAGGCTCTCCAAAAAAATTCCGCAAACGCCTGTTTCGCAGACGATGAAACAAAAAATCTCCTGCTCAAAGAAATCGAAAACCGCTTAGCTTAATAAACAAATTTTGAGGGAAAATATGCCGAAAATACTTTTTGTTTGCCATGGGAATATCTGCAGAAGTCCAATGGCGGAATTTGTAATGAAAGATTGGACCGAAAGGCTCAATATCGCAGATAAATTTGAAATAGCCTCAGCCGCAACAAGCTCCGAGGAAATTCGAAACGGAATCGGAAATCCCGTTTATCCTCCGATTAAAAAGCTGCTTGCGAAGGATGGAATAGATTGCTCCGAAAAAAGAGCAAGACAGCTTACTTTGAAAGATTATGATTATTACGACCTCCTTGTGGCAATGGATGATTTTAATGTTAAAAACATCCTTAAAATAACAGGTGGCGATCCGCTTAAAAAGGTGAAAAGGCTTATGGATTTCACAGATACTCCTGGCGAGGTCGAGGACCCTTGGTATACCGAAAATTTCAAAGGGGTGTATAAGGATATCCAAAAAGGCTGCGAGGGAGTGCTGCTCTATTATCTTCGAGAGCTGAACTTCGATTTTCTTTACGAAAATCACATATTAAAGCCTAAAAATAAGGGGATAAAATGAATTTAAAAAATCAGTTTACACAAAAAAGGCCGTATCCGCAGCCTTAATAGTCGCAATGCTTTTCGGATTTATGCTCAAAGCGCAAAGCTGAAAAATAATTTTCGTCCCCTTTATAATTTGTGCCTGCGCAGAGCTTTCGGAAAATGTCGCCCTGCTTTTTGAAAACAAAAAAGCCGCAGAGCTTTTTCATAAGCTCTTTTCGGTGGGATTTTTATTATTCTTTTTGGGTTTTATAATATCAGCCCTGTTTGTTTCAATTCGTGATAAAGATAATTCCCTGCTCATAGCAACCCTGCCGTTTTTATTAGTGGGAATTTATTTTTTTAGAAAAAGGCTTTTCAAAAACAAACCGAAAAAAGATATGTCAACGCATTTTATGATAGCGATATCTGCATTTTTGGTAATAGCAGTGCTGATTATAGGCATTATAATGCTGTTTTTGGGAATAAAGGATAGAAATTTCGCAATAACGCTTTTCGGAGCATTCTTCTTTTTCGGAGGAGCAACATTTCTGCTTGCAGCGCTTAAAAAAGGGCTGTTTCGATAAATTTAAAGTGGATGTTTTGGGAATTTATATGGGCGGTTTTATCGCAATAACGGGAATTGTAACAGTCGCTTTAAAATATGCCGAAAACGGTTCGCTGAAAAATACCATTGCGGATTTTGGATTTTGGATTTTAGTCCCGGTTATAATGATTTCTGTGGGAATTTTTGCGGTGATAAAATTTATCATTGAAGGAAATAAGCGGTAAAAATCAATAGACAATACAAGATGGGAGTGTTCGTCATGTCCGAGAAAAAATGGACTCAAGAGGATATTATTTGTCTGCTTGAAAAGCTTTACGATAGCTCCATAAAAGGAACAGCAAAAGTAAGCTTGCCCGTAAGCAAGCTTGCCGATGATTATTTAAGCAAATATCCCGATACAAAAACTGCGGCAAAGGCATTTATAAATTATCAAATCGCAAAATGTGCTACATCAGGTTTTGTTACGGGTATGGGTGGAATAATAACCCTGCCATTGGCTGTTCCCGTAAATATAAGCAGTGTGCTTTATGTACAGATCAGGATGATAGCCTGTTTAGCACAGATGGGCGGTTACGATGTATCAAGTGATCAGGTGCAAACTCTTGTATATACCTGTTTAGCGGGAATATCCGTTGACCAAATCGCAAAACAGGTGGGCATAAAAGCCGGAATTAAGTTTGCAAATTCAATGGTAAAAAAGATACCCGGTAAAGTTCTCACAAAGATAAATCAAAAAGCGGCTTTTCGCCTTTTGACAAAATTCGGAACAAAGGGCGTTATAAATATCGGTAAAGCGGTTCCCGTTGTGGGAGGAATTATAAGCGGAGGCTTTGACTTAGCCGAAACAAAGATAATTGCAAATCGGGCATATAAAATGTTTATACTAAATGATTTTTCGGTTCATAAACGATAAAAAAACGGGTGTGCAAGGCACACCCGTTTTTGTTTTTTCTTTATTCAAAATAATCTCCGGAAAGATAGCGATTTCCCGTATCAGGGAAAATAACCACAATATTTTTACCCTCATTTTCGGGACGCTTTGCAAGTTCAACCGCAGCACAAAGGGCTGCACCGGAGGAAATTCCCGCAAGATAACCCTGTTTTTTCGCAATCATTCTGCCGAATTTATAGGCATCCTCATCCGAAACGGGAATTACCTCGTCAATGATATCAATATCAACATTTTTCGGGATATAGTTTGGGCCAATGCCCTGAATTTTATGTTTTCCCACAGGGCCTTTTTTGCTTATAATAGGCGAGCCGAGAGGCTCTACCGCAACAATTTTAACATCCGGAAGTCTTTCTTTAAGATATTTTCCACATCCGCTTACAGTACCTCCGGTACCGCTTCCTGCAACGAAAATATCAACTTTTCCATCAAGCTGCTCAATAATTTCGGGGCCGGTTGTATGAATATGAGCAAGAGGGTTTGCCGGATTTTCAAATTGAGAGGGCATGAATGAATTGGGAATTTCCCTCAAAAGCTCATTCGCTTTTTCAATACATCCTGTCATTCCGAGAGCGCCTTCAATAAGAATAAGCTCTGCGCCGAGAGCTTTGAGCACGGTTCTGCGTTCGATGCTCATAGTGTCGGGCATGATTATAATACAGTGGTAACCACGCTCTGCGGCAATGGCCGCAAGGCCGATTCCGGTGTTACCACTGGTGGGTTCAATTATAGTGGAATTTGGCTTGAGCATCCCATTTTTTTCTGCTTCATCAATCAATGAGCACGCAACACGGTCTTTGATGCTTCCGCCGGGATTAAGCCCCTCAAGCTTTGCGAAAATTTTCGCAAAAAGCTTTTCGTCCTCCTCAATTTTACAAAGTTCGAGCATCGGAGTATTTCCGATAAGCTCGCTGAAATTTTTGGCAATTTTCATTTAGCATATCTCCTTTTCAAAAAATACCGAAGAAAAAATAAAAAGGGATGGGTGAAAGTCAGCCGAAATTATCTTAAAAAATCTTCGGTAAAAGCTCTGCTTTTAAGATATTATACTCGTTTTGCAAGGGCCATGCAATTATTATTTGACAAAGCCGCCTTTTTTTATTATATTATATATGTAATAGTTCGCCTATGAAGGAGGAGCCAGATCTCATGAATCTTGCAAAGTATCTTGATATTGCGCCGGAGGTTAAATCCGCTCTTGAAAGCGGAAAACCCGTTGTAGCGCTGGAATCCACTATCATCAGCCACGGAATGCCCTATCCCCAGAATGTTAATACCGCAAGGAATGTCGAAAGAATGATCCGTTCCGAAGGTGCAGTTCCTGCAACTATCGCCGTAATCGGAGGCAAATTCAAAGTCGGTCTTACAGATGATGAAATCGAATATCTCGGAAAAAACGGACAAAAGATCACAAAGGCAAGCCGCCGTGACCTTCCCGTTCTTGCCTCAAAAGGAATGGACGGTGCAACAACCGTTGCCTCTACCATGATAATCGCAGCTATGGCAGGCGTTAAGATATTTGCCACAGGAGGAATAGGCGGTGTCCATCGCGGTGCTGAAACAACAATGGATATTTCCGCAGACCTTGAGGAACTCGGAAGAACCGATGTTATGGTAATTTGCGCAGGCGCAAAATCAATTCTCGATATAGGCCTTACCCTCGAATATCTTGAAACAAAAGGCGTTCCCGTAATCGGTTACGGAACCGATGAACTCCCTGCATTCTATTGCAGAGAAAGCGGTTTCGGAGTTGATTACAGACTTGATACTCCCGAAGAGCTTGCCGCAGCCTTTAAAGCAAAACTCGATCTCGGAATTCATGGCGGTATGCTTGTAGGAAACCCTATCCCGAAAGAATATGCAATGTCTAAGGGAATGGCTGACAGAGCAATCGAAATCGCTGTCAAAAAGGCAGAGGAAAACAACATAAAAGGAAAAGAGCTTACTCCCTTCCTTCTTACTCTTGTAAAAGAAATGACAGGCGGAATGAGCCTTGATGCAAATATTGAGCTTGTCTATAACAACGCAAGACTTGCCGCAAAAACCGCAGTACAGCTTGCAGCACTTTCCGAACCCGAAACTATTGAAGAACCCGAAGAGGGCCTTGATGAACTTCGTGCGGAAATTGCAGACGATACCGCAGAATCAATCAAAACAGAGCTTGCCGCTTTCCGTGCAGATATCGAAACCGTTATCGCACAGCGCATTGCAGCTTTGCAGCAGCAGATGAACGCAAATCCATATATGAACCCGTATATGAATCCCTACGCAATGCCCCAGCAAATGCAGTATCAGCAGAATCCTCAGCAAATGCAGTATCAGCAAAACCCCTATGCAATGCCTCAGCAGCCTATGCAGTATCAGCAGAATCCCTATGCAATGCCTCAGCAGCCCATGCAGCAGCCTATGGCACAGCAGCCTGCTCCCGCTCCCTATGTAAATCCCTATAAACCCGTAAGACCCGAACCTATTCCCGAACCTCAGCCGGAACCTGCTCCCGCACCCAATCCCTATAAATCCGTTCCGGATGACCAGTGGGTAAATCCCTTTGCACCTAAGCGTGAAAAAGCTCCCGAACCTGCTATGGAAGAACCCGAAACAGTTGAGGAGCCTATCTTCGAAGAACCCGAGGAAATAGTCGAGGAAGTAATCGAAGAACCGGTTGTCGAGGAGGTCTATGAAGAAACTCTTGAAACCGAGGAGCCTTCCGAGGAGGTTTATGAGGAAGAATCCGTTGAGGAAACTACCGAAGAATCCGTAGAAGAAATCTCCGAATCCGAGGAGGAAGAGGAGTACACAATGACCGAATATGTTGCTCCGGCTCACGATGAAAACCGTAAACCGGATAATATGGTAAAACCCGAAATGGATGAGGAGGGAATGACCGCCTACGATCCAGAGTTCTACCGTAAGCGCAACGAGGAACGCAAACGCAGAATTGCCGAAGCGGCAGGTGAAGCTAAACATAAAGAGGAAGAAAAAGCCGCAGAGCCGGAATATGTTGACTGCAAAGGCCCTCTCGAGTTCACAGGTGAACATCCTTGGGCATGGAAATGTACCCGCTGCGGACAGCTCTTCCAAAAACATGAGCTTCCCCATAAATGCGTAAAAACCGACTGATAAGAATATAAAGGCGGAGGGGCTTTTTAAAAGCCTCTCCGTTTGTGGATTTTAACGGAGAAGAAAAATGCGCCTTTTTGTGGCAATATGCTTTGAAGATAAAGTGAAAAACGACCTTTTTTCCATTGAAGAAAAGGCAAAAGCATATTCCTGCGGAAACTTTGTGCCGAAAGAAAATCTCCATCTAACACTCACATTTATAGGTGAAACAAAGCGTTTTGAGGAAATTAAAACGGCGCTTTCAAAAATAAAAACCCCCGAATTCAGCATAAAATTATCGGGATTCGGAACCTTCGAAAACTCTGTTTTTTGGATAGGAACGGAGGAAAACAAGGCTCTTGAAAACCTTAATGATGAAATTTCAAAAAGCCTTGAGGGGCTTAAATTCAATTTGGAAAAGCGGGAATTTATTCCCCATATAACCCTTGCAAGAAAATTTTCAAAAACCGAAATGCCTTTCAATGAAATTGAAAAGGAAATTCCGAAACATGAAATCAAGGTAGAAAGTATAAGCCTAATGCGCTCGGATAAAACCGAAAAGGGCATATCCTATACCGAGATATTTTCAAAGAGGCTCAAAGAAAGGAGCGGCAAAAATGGATGAAACATTTACCGCAGGAATAAGTCCCGGCGGACTTACTGCGGGAAGAGAAATAAGAATACTTGTCTGCCATATTCTTTCGGAACTCGGTGAACCAATGAGTTTTGATGAAATGACCGAGGCAATTCTTTCCGACGGTACAGCTAACTATTTTGAATTTGCGGATGCCCTTGCAGAGCTTCGTGAAACCGGATGTATAGTAAGCTTTAAAACCGAATCCGGAATAAACGAATATACGGTAACAGAAAAAGGAAAAGCTGCCGCAAAAACTCTTGAAAATGATCTTCCGCTTTCCGTAAGGGAAAAATCCGCACAAAGCGCAAGGAATATAATCCAGCGTCGTCGCATAGAAAAGGAAAACCTTGTTTCAATATCAAAAACCGAGGATGGATATATGATCCATGTCCGTGTTACTGATATCGGAACGGACCTTATGGAGCTTTCACTCTTTATGCCAAATATCGAGCAGGCTCTTGCAGCAAAAGAAAAATTTTTAAGCGACCCTGCAGGAACATATATGGGTGTTTTAAAAACACTTGCAGGTGAATTTTGATCAAAAACCGAAAAGAGGTTTTATATAAATGGAAAAGAAAACCGTAGCTCTGCTCTTCGGAGGAGTTTCAAGCGAATACGAGGTATCCTGTGTATCGGTTTCCTCTGTTTGGGAAAATATAAACAGAGAAAAATATGAGCCAGTGCTCATAGGAATAACCAAAAACGGTGAATGGTATATCTATAACGGCGATATCGAAAAGGTGCGTAACCACGAATGGGATACCGATACCGAAAATCTTAAAAAGGCGTATATCTGCCCGGACAGAAGTGTCCATGGTGCAATGGTAAAAACCGAAAACGGTTGGGAAAAGCTCTATATTGACGCTGTATTCCCCGTTCTTCACGGAAAAAACGGTGAGGACGGTACCATGCAGGGACTTCTTGAAATAGCGGGACTTCCCTATGTGGGCTGCAAGGTGCTTGCATCCGCAGCTTGCATGGATAAGGATGTCTGCCATACCCTCCTTAAAGGAGCGGGTATTCCCCAGGTAAAATGGCTTACATATTTTAAGGGCCAAACGGATTATTCCGAGGCGAAAAAATCTGTTGAAGAAAAACTTGGCTTGCCGGTTTTCGTAAAACCCGCAAATGCAGGCTCCTCTGTGGGAATTTCAAAGGTAGTCGATATTGAAATGCTCAAAGCCGCAATGGAGCTTGCTTTTGAGCACGACAATAAAATAATAATCGAAGAAGCGGTTAAAAATCCAATCGAGGTTGAATGTGCTGTGCTCGGAAACGAGGAGTTAAGCGTAGGCGGCCCCGGTGAAATAGTTCCTGCGGACGATTTTTACAGCTACGATGCAAAATATAACAACGCAGAAAGCAAAACCTTCCTTAAAGCAAGGCTCAGCGATGAAACTGCCGAAAAAATCCGTAACGAGGCAAAAAATGCCTATAAAGTACTCGGCTGCAAGGGACTTACAAGGGTCGATTTTCTCATAAACGGAGAAACCGGAGATATTGTTCTCAACGAGCCGAACACCCTCCCCGGATTTACAAATATCTCAATGTATCCAAAGCTTATGATGAATACCGGTATGACCTATTCCGAGCTTATCGACAGGCTCATTGAGCTTGCCTGCGAATAAT
>CAZEKU010000024.1:0-11627 GCA_964512935.1 uncultured Oscillospiraceae bacterium
CATTTCACCCTCTCGGTGCCATCGGTCAGGCCGACGGCGGAATTTCTGTATAACAAGGTTGCTCGGCTATGGGGTAGGTGGCGGTGGCTCGTCGACAACATTTTGCATTGATTTTAGATTAAGTATTGTGAGTCCACCCCATTTCTTTTGTAACCAAAAGAAACCGGGTGGCCCTGAAAGAAAAGTTTTTTCACCCCAGCTTTTGCTCCCGCAAAACCTGTCCCCTCAAGGGGACAAACCCCTCCACTGCAAGCTAATGATTTCTATTCGGGAGGCCGCCATCGGTCAGGCCGACGGCGGAATTTCTGTATAACAAGGTTGCTCGGTTATAAGGGTTGAGGGCAGTGGCTTTGTCACCAACATTTTACAAAGGTTTAGGTTTTAGGATTTTGATTTAGGGTGCAAGGCGTGGGTTTTGACGCTAAGAGTTTGCCTCGGTGGTAAGGGTAGGATGTGGTATTGGATTTGCTCAGTAAAGGAGCTCCGCAGTCAGGGCATTTGAAAGGAGGAAGCCTTTCGGGGTAAGGGATATTTTTGAATTTGAAAGGGTGAGCAAGCCTGCGGATTCAAAGGGCTTCGCCCTTTTTAAGATTTCGCTGCAGGGAGCATCGGGATATAGCTTTTCAAGCTCGGTTAAATCAAGGCCATCGCAAAGGCGCAGCCTCAGCATTGCAAATTCCTCCCAACCGCCACCGTCGGATTCTTCCATTTCGATTTTATCAAAGGGCTCGCTTAAAAATGCGTCAACATCCCTTTCAAAATAATAGCGGCGGCCCTCCATAAAGGAATGGGCAGATGGGCCTATTCCCACATATTCATCGTCAAGCCAATATCTCATATTGTGGAATGAACGCTTTTTATCCTTTGCAAAATTTGATATTTCGTATTGCTCGAAACCCTTTTCGCTAAGACTTTCGCAGGCTGAAAGATAAAGCTCCTCAAAAGCCTCCTCATCTGCACATAAAAATCGCAGTTCACTTTTTGAAAGGGGAGTTCCGTCCTCAATTTTAAGCATATAGGCGGAAATATGCTGCACTCCGAGTTTATCGCAAAAATCAATACTTTCAAGCAGGCTTTCCCTTGTTTGATAGGGAATTCCCATCATCAGGTCAAGGGAAATATTGTCAAAACCCGCATTTTGCGCAAGCTCTACGGTTTTTGCTGCATCATTCGGGGAATGTATTCTGCCTAAGGCTTTAAGCTCACGCTCATTTGAGCTTTGCAGACCGAATGAAAGTCGGTTTATTCCAAAGCTTTTAAGAATTTTAAAATCGACCCTTTCGGTGACTCCCGGATTTCCCTCGCAGGTTATCTCCGCATCATCGGTCAAATAATCCCCTGCGGCAGCCATTATATCTCCAAGGTGTTTTTCACCCAAGAGCAGAGGCGTTCCGCCTCCAAAATACATAGAGTTATATCGCCTTGCGTATTTTTTTCCGTAAAATTCAATGGCCTCGATAACTCTTTTTTTGTATTTTTCAAAAATTTCTTCGTTTCCTTTAAAGGAATAGAAATCACAGTACTTGCATTTCCCGGCGCAGAACGGCACATGAATATACAGTCCCGCAGGCATTTTTTTATTCATGCTGCTCCCTCCGTTTTTTTAAAGATTTTTGGTGAAAACGGTGCTCATTTTTGAGTTTTCAGAACCGAAAAATTTATTAACATGGAAAACTTTTCTTATTTAATGGCTTTAAAACGCTGTTTTTTTGAGCACTTTTCAACATTTTCCACAATGGCGTTGTGGAAAACTCAGCTTTTTCTTATGTTTTTTTGCGAAAAACATAAAGTTTTTAACCTTTTCCACAGAGTACTCCACCGTTTGGCTTAAATATGCGATTTATTCATACTTTTTTTGTGGAAAACTTTTTTAATACTTTGGAGTATATTTTTTGAAGATTTTGGAAGATATTGGTAAACGTGCATACTCGCTTTTTTCTATTCAAAGAAAGATGAAAGATGCTCAAAAATTTCATTCATTTTCGCTTGAAAGGAGCACCTTATCTATCAGATTTTCGAGATCCTCGATTGTTTCAAGGGCACCGCATTCTCTGCGAAATTCTGCAGCACCTCTCATTCCTTTAATATACCAGGAGGATTGTTTTCTTGCCTCACGGATACCGGTATATTCGCCTTTATATTTGCAAAGAAGCTCAATGTGTTTTTTGAGGACGGTCATTCTTTCCTCGGGAGTAGGTTCCGGAAGGAGTTCGCCCGTATCCATATAATGGGCGATTCTTTTAAAAAGCCAAGGGTCGCCCATAGCGCCTCTGCCCACCATTACAAGGTCGCAGCCGGTTTCGTCATAGAGTTTCTTTGCGCTTTCGGGTGAAATTACATCGCCGTTTCCTATTACAGGGACGGAAACGGCCTCTTTTACCTTGCGAATCATATCCCAATTTACGGGAGGTGCGTACATTTGAGTTTTTGTTCTTCCGTGAACAGTAAGTGCATCCGCACCCTTTGCCTCACAGATGCAGGCAAATTCCACTGCATTGAGATGTTCCTCATCCCAACCTGTGCGGAATTTTACCGTTACGGGGATATCCACTGCATCCTTAACCGCACGGACGATTTCGCCTGCAAGTTTAGGGTCTTTCATAAGGGCGGAACCACCGCCGTTGCCCGCTATTTTAGGAACAGGGCAGCCGAAATTTATATCAATGGCGTCGGGTTTATATTCAAGTGCCATTTTTGCAGCCTCTGCCATAACCTCCGGTTCATTTCCGAAAAGCTGTGCTGCACAGGGACGCTCGGACTCGTTTATTTCCAAAAGCTCCGCCGATTTTTTACTTCCGTAAGAAAGTCCCTTTGAGCTTGTCATTTCTCCTACAGTCCAAACTGCACCGTATTCACGGCTTATTTCACGCATTGCTCTGTCTGCAACGCCTGCCATAGGCGCAAGGGCTGCGTGTTTAGGAAGCTCTATGTTTCCGATTTTCATTTAGCTTTTGCCTCCTTAAATTGAAGCTCCTTTGAGCGATTTTTAAAAATCAAATTCGGGTTCGGTATAAAGAATTTCCATAGGGTCAACGAAAATTCCGCCCACAGTAATTCCGAAATGGAGATGGTTTCCTGTGGAAAGACCCGTTGTGCCAACTTTTCCGATTTCTGTATTTTTCTCCACAAAATCGCCCTCTGCCACTTCTATTTTGTGAAGGTGATAGTGCCAACTTAATATTCCGCAGCCATGATCGATTATTATGGTATTTCCGCTGAGTCCGAGGAATCCTGCGAAAATTACATTTCCGCTGTTTGTTGCGTAAATAGGAGTTCCTCCGCCCACAGCCATATCAATTGCATCATGCCATTCGGTTTTTCCGTTTGAAAAGGTTCTGAAAGTTCCGTAGGAGGTTGTTTCCTTATAATATCTGTCGCCTAAGGGATGTACAAATTCATTATTCCAAAGGGGTTCCTTTGTGAAATGCTTTGACTTTTCCTCGGAGAAAATTGCAAATTCCTCACGCACAGCAGCATCCTCAAGGGTTGCCTCAAGGGTCTTTTGTTCAACCACAAGATACTGTTTTTTCAGTTTTTTATCCTCTACGGTAAGGGTTGTTGAAAATTCAAAATCCTTTGATGAAATTTTAAGAGGATAATATCCTGCATCGGTATCTGCTTTTACGGGAATAAAGCAATACCATGCTCCGTTTATTTCAAAAAAGCCTCTTTCGTTTCCGAACATATCGGTGAAAACGAAGTTTGAAAAATCGCAGTTTTCCGCTTTTATTGTAAAATAACCTCCACGGGAGGCTTTATTTGAAAGGAGGGTGAACTCTGTTTTTAAAACAGGCTCGGGCTCGGGTTTTATTTCCTCGGAAGATGAACTTTCCGAACTTTCCACGGAAATTTCAGAGCTTTGTGAAATTTCCGCTTTTGTATTATCTATTTCACATCCGGAACACGATATTATCAGTGCCGAAAGAATAATTGTAATCAGTAATTTTTTTGACTTTATCAAGGCTTCCTCCGAATTTTTTATTATTATATAATAGGAATTATTTTATTATAATATTATAGCATACACAAATTTTATATGCTATAATAAGTTGATATAATATTTTCAAATATTCAGATAAATCATATTTTAGGAGGTTTCTCCATGAAGATATTGGCTGTGGATTCAAACAGCATTATGAACCGTGCTTTTTACGGAATTAAGGTTCTTACAACTAAGGACGGTTTTTTTACAAACGCAATTTACGGATTTCTTTCAATTGTTCTCACTGCGATTTCGGAAACCAAACCCGATGCGGTGGTTTTTGCATTCGATGTTCATGCGCCCACTTTCCGACATGAATTTTATAAGGAATATAAGGCAGGTCGTCACGCAACTCCTCAGGAGCTTATTGATCAGTTTCCTGTTATGAAGGAGCTTTTGGGATATCTCGGTTATCCCGTTATTGCCATTGAAGGTTGGGAGGCAGACGATATTCTCGGAACGATTTCGAGAATTTGTGAGGAGCAGGGTGCAGACTGCGTTATTTCCACAGGAGATAGGGACAGCCTTCAGCTTATCGGCGAGCACACCTCCGTAAGGCTTTCCACCACAAAAATGGGTGCGCCCGTTTCAACTATGATGGATATTCCCGCTGTGCATGAAAAATACGGCGTTGAGCCTCTTGAACTTATTGAGGTCAAGGCGCTTATGGGCGATTCAAGCGATAATATTCCCGGTGTTCCCGGAATTGGTGAGAAAACTGCCCTTGATTTGATTCAGAGATATCACAGCATTGATTATATCTATGAGCATTTTGATGAGCTTGAGCTTAAACCTGCTCAGCGCAAAAAGCTCCTTGAAGGCAAAGACCTTGCATATTTGAGCAGGCGTCTCGGTGAGATAAACCGCTTTGCGCCTATTTCCGATAATCTTTCGGATTATCTTACAAAAAA
The DNA here is from genome assembly GCA_964512935.1 of uncultured Oscillospiraceae bacterium. Taxonomy (GTDB): domain Bacteria; phylum Bacillota; class Clostridia; order Oscillospirales; family Ruminococcaceae; genus UMGS1668. The sequence continues at coordinate 4,894 of CAZEKU010000024.1, forward strand.
CCGTGATGAGGGTGCTGCTGCGGCACTTCTTACAAGGCTTGAGATGTATAAAATGATTGAAAGGCTCGGACTTGATATCACAAAAATTCCCGAAAGCAGCAGCGAAAACTCTACTCCTAAAAAGGAAATTGAGGTTGTTTTCGGAGAATGCTCAAACCTTTCGGATTTTAACGATTCCGTGCTCACAGAGGTTCTTTTTGAGAGCGAGGGCGATGATATTACCGCAATTTGCCTTTCAAATGGTGAAAAAATCATGCTCATTGAGAACGATGGGCTGTTTTTTGATGCAAAACTCAAGGATTTCCTGTGCTCAAGCTGTGCTAAGCGCACCGATGATTTGAAATTCCTTTCACGCTGGGCGAAAAATCACGGTGGCGAAGTTACAAACTGCATTATGGATTCCTCCCTTGCGGGATATATTCTCAATGTTTCCGGTGACGATTATTCGGTAACGAGGCTTGCCTCACTCTATCACGCACAGGGTTTCGTGCTCAAAGGTGAAATCGGTGCTCACGAGGAGCTTTTGAAAAAAGCTGCTGTGTTCAGTGAGCTTTGTGAAAAGCTTCAAACGGAGCTTGTAAATCATGGCGAGGATAAAATCCTTTCGGATATAGAGCTTCCTCTTACGAAAATTCTTGCATATATGGAACTTCGTGGATTTAAAATTGACCCCTGCGGCATTAAAAATTTCGGTGAAGAACTTTTGAGCACCATTAAAGATACCGAAAAGCGTATTTATGACCTTTGCGGTGAGGAATTTAATATTCTTTCACCGAAACAGCTTGGAACAGTTCTTTTTGAGCATCTTGGACTTCCTGCTAAAAAGAAAACGAAAAGCGGCTATTCCACAAATGCGGATGTGCTTGAAAGCATAAGAACTTATCACCCGGTTATTGATGAAATTTTGGAATATCGCAAGCTTACAAAGCTAAATTCCACCTATGTTGAGGGACTTCTCAATGCACTTGCTCCGGACGGCAGAATTCACACTCGTTTTAATCAAAAGGAAACTCGTACCGGCAGAATAAGCTCCCTTGAGCCTAATCTTCAAAACATTCCCATAAGAACCGAACTTGGCAGCAGAATGAGAGGATTTTTTGTTGCAAAAGAGGGTTACACCCTTGTGGACTCCGACTATTCTCAGATTGAGCTTAGGGTTTTGGCGCATCTTTCCGGTGATGAGAATATGATATCCGCCTTTACCGGTGGAACAGATATTCACACTCAAACCGCATCGCAGGTTTTCGGTGTTCCGACCGATTTTGTCACATCACAAATGAGGAGCAGTGCGAAAGCCGTTAACTTCGGAATTGTTTACGGAATCAGCGCCTGGAGCCTTGGTGAAAACATCGGTGTTTCCACTAAAGAGGCGCAGCAATATATTGACAGTTATCTTACACATTACAGTGGTGTTGATAATTTTATGAAAAAGAGCATTGAGGATGCTAAAAAATGTGGTTACGCAGTTACTGCTTACGGCAGAAGAAGATATCTTCCGGAACTTTCTCAGAGCAATTTTAACCTTCGCAGTTTCGGTGAGCGTGTTGCGAGAAATATGCCTATTCAGGGCACTGCCGCAGATATAATCAAGCTTGCTATGGTAAAGGTTGAAAACCGTCTTTCTGCGGAAAAGCTTGATGCAAAGCTGATTATGCAGGTTCACGATGAGCTTATTGTTGAGGCGAAAGAGGATTGCGCCGAAAGGGTTGCTGAAATTCTTAAATTTGAGATGGAGAATGCTGCGCAGCTTTCGGTTCCGCTTGAGGCCGATGTTAATATCGGAAAAACCTGGCTTGAGGCGCATTGATTTTTGTTTTTGAAAATAGGTTTTGGCGCAAAGATTTTACATTTCACCCTCTCGGTGCCATCGGTCAGGCCGACGGCGGAATTTCTGTATAACATGGTGGCTCGGCTATGATGTCGAGGGCGGTGGTTTTGGCGACAACATTTTGCAAGGGTTTAAGTTTTTGGATTTTGATTTGGGGTACAAGGCAGTAGTTTTGCCGCCAAGAGTTTACATTTTTTAAAGATTAAGTATTGGGAGTCCACCCCATTTCTTTTGTAACCAAAAGAAACCGGGTGACCCTGAAAGAAAAGTTTTTTCCACCCCAGCTTTTGCTCCCGCAAAACCTGTCCCCTCAAGGGGACAAATCCCTCCACCGAAAGCTAACGATTCCTATTCGGGAGGCCGCCATCGGTCAGGCCGACGGCGGAATTTTTGTATACAACGGTTGCTCGGCTATGGGGTTGGGGGCGGTGGTTTTGGTGCCAAGATTTTACAAGGGTGTGGATTTTAGAGATTAGGGTTTAGGGTTCATGGCATAGGTTTTGCCGCAAAGAGTTTGGCAAGGTCTAAGTTTTAGGATTAAGGGCATTTGCTCGGTGGTGAATTGCATTGACGCAAAATAGGAATTAAAACGAATGGCGAATTGCCTGCTATAAATAAAAGGATATTGAACAAGGAGTTTTTATGAGCGACATTTGGAGTTTATTTGATAAAATTAAAAAGACCGAAAAGGTTTCGGGGCCGCCGGAATATATTATTGTCGGACTTGGAAATCCGGGTAAAGATTATGAAATAACCCGTCATAACACAGGTTTTATGGCCCTTGACCTTATTTCCGATAAAATCGGCGTTCATATTGACCGCCTTAAATTCAAGGCACTCACCGCCTGCGGTGAAATCGGCGGTCATATGGTTCTTCTTATGAAACCGCAGACCTTTATGAACCTTTCGGGCGAAGCGGTTTTTTCCGCTATGGATTTTTACAAAATCCCCCTCGAAAAGGTCATTGTTATTTTTGACGACACAACCCTTGATGTAGGAAAAATGCGTATTCGCAAAAAGGGAAGTGCCGGTGGTCATAACGGTATTAAAAGCATAATTTCCTGCTGTGGAGGCGACAATTTTCCGAGAATTAAAATCGGAATCGGTAAAAAGCCCGACGGTTGGGATCTTGCGGATTGGGTTTTGGGAAAATATTCCGATGAGGATTTGAAAACTCTTTCCACAATGTATGAAAATTCCTTTGAGGCGGCAAAGCTCATTATGGATGGCAAAGCCGAGGATGCTATGGGAAAATTTAACTGATATAATATGCGAGGTGTATTATGTTACAGAGCTTTATAGAAAGCGTGCCTCAATTCCGACAGGTGCTTGATGCGCTTGGGCGGAGTTTTGCTATGCCTATTTTTGCAACGGGAATTTCCGGTTCCGAAAGGGCCATGCTCATTTCCGGAATTGAAAATAAAAGCGGAAAACCCGTGCTCGTAATAACTCCCGATGAGGCCTCTGCCACTAAACTTTCGGAGGATATTGCAGGACTTATATCCCCGGAAAAGGTTGCACTTTATCCGATTCGAGATCTGCGTTTCCGCTCTGCGGAAAGTTCCTCCGCAGAATATGAGCAGAAAAGGCTTTCGGTGCTCAAAAGGGTGCTCGACAAAACTCTTTCGGTTGTTGTCACATCCGTTGAGGCAGCACTTCAATATACTGTTCCTCCGGGCACTTTTAAATACAACACATTTTCCATTGCTCGTGGACAAAGTTATGACCTTGATGATTTGATAAAAAGACTTTCCCGTGCGGGTTATGAGCGTAGATCACAGGTTGATGGCCCCTGTCAGTTTTCCGTCAGAGGTGGAATTCTTGACCTATTTTCACCCGGAGCAGCCTCACCTACGAGAATTGAATTTTGGGGTGATGAGGCGGATTCCGTTGCGATGTTCGACCTTGAAACTCAGCGCAGAACGAATGAAATTGACGAGGCATTTATTGCTCCTGCAAGAGAAGTTTTAGCTGATTCCACCGAGATGCTCATAAAGCTTTTAAACGATGCTCACGCAAAGCAGCGTGGAAAGCATGGCGTGCTCGTCAAGAAAAATCTTGAGGCAGATATCGAAAGGCTCAACTCCGGAATAGGGGTTTACGCTCCGGATAGATATATTCCGATTATATATAAGTTCCCGGCGACGCTTTTTGACTATTTTTCCGACGGAATTTTTATTGCAACTGAAATTGTTAAGCAAAAGGAGATGCTCAAAACTCTTTCGGTTCAGCAAAACGAGGATATCTCCATGCTCTTTGAGGAGGGTATACTCTTTTCCGGATGTGAAAAATTCGGACTTGAGGCATCGGAATATTTCTCCATGCTCGACGAGGGAAATACGGTGCTCATTGACCCTTTCCTCAGAAACATAAACGAACTTCATGTGAGAACCGTTGCGGATTTCGGTGCAATGAGTCTTTCTCATTGGAGCGGTGATCTTGAAACTCTGATTGATGATTTAAGGGACTATATTGCAAGAAATTTCTCCGTTGCAGTGCTTTGTAAAACCGAAAGGGCGGCGCACGCTCTTACAACGGATCTTTTAAACAACAATATAAATGCGGCATTTTCTTCTGACGCAAGAATTTCTCCCGGAACGGTTTTTGTTATGGAGGGAAATCTTTCAAGCGGATTTGAATTTCCCCTTTCAAAATTTGCTGTTATAACACAGGGAAATTCAAATATTTCCGAAAAGCGTCGCAAAAAATTCAAAAAGGCTGAAAATCCGCTTAAAAGCCTTTCGGATATCACTCCCGGTGACTATGTTGTTCATGTTACAAACGGTATAGGTGTTTTTCAGGGAATTGTAAAGCAGGATATCCGAGGGGTTGTTAAGGATTATATTGCAATTAGATATGCCGGAACGGATATGCTCTATGTTCCGGTAACTCAGCTTGACCTTGTTTCAAAATATGTAGGCCCGAGGGACGATAAATCCGTTAAGCTGAACAAGCTAAACTCTGCTGATTGGCAAAAAACAAGGAGCAGGGTTAAGGCTGCTGTTCAGGATATGGCGAAGGAGCTTATTGCGCTTTATTCAAAGCGTATGCACACCGAGGGTTACGCTTTTTCCGAGGATACCGAATGGCAGCGTGATTTTGAGGAGCGTTTTCCCTATGAGGAAACTGACGATCAGCTGCGCTGCATTGAGGAAATAAAGCATGATATGGAAATGGCTCGTCCTATGGACAGACTTCTTTGCGGCGATGTTGGTTTCGGTAAAACCGAGGTTGCAATTCGTGCTGCGTTTAAGGCTGTTATGGATGGAAAGCAGGTTGCGGTTCTTGTTCCTACAACAATTCTTGCATGGCAGCACTATCAAACCTTCCTTCAAAGAATGGACGGTTTTCCCATAACGGTTGAACTTCTTTCGAGATTTCGCACTCCTAAGCAGCAGGAAAAAATTCTTACAAGGCTGCGCAGCGGTGAAATTGACATTATTATAGGAACTCACAGAATTTTGCAAAAGGATGTTATCTTTAAGGATCTCGGACTTTGCATTATTGACGAGGAGCAGCGTTTCGGTGTTGCTCATAAGGAAAAAATGAAGGAGCTTAAAGCATCTGTTGATGTGCTGACCCTTTCCGCAACGCCTATTCCGAGAACTCTTAACATGGCGATGAGCGGAATTCGTGATATGTCAACAATTGAGGAGGCGCCTACCGACCGTCATCCCGTACAGACCTATGTTATGGAATACGACCGTGGTGTTATTCTTGAGGCTATCCGCAAGGAGCTTCGCCGTGGAGGTCAGGTTTTTTATCTTCATAACAACACCGAAAGTATCATAGGCTGTGCTGCAAAGCTGCAGCAGGATCTTCCCGATGCGAAAATTGCCTACGCACATGGTAAAATGAGCGAGGAGGAGCTTTCGGATATTTGGAAAAGCCTCATTGACCATGAAACGGATATTCTTGTTTGCACAACGATTATTGAAACGGGAGTTGATGTTTCCTCCTGCAACACTCTTATTATTGAAAACGCAGACAGGCTCGGCCTTTCACAGCTTTATCAGCTTAGGGGCAGGGTTGGCCGTTCAAGTCGTCATGCTTTTGCATATTTTACATTCACTCGCGGAAAAGCTCTTACGGATATTGCGCAAAAGCGACTTTCCGCAATTCGTGATTTCACACAGTTCGGTTCCGGATTTAAAATTGCAATGCGTGACCTTGAAATTAGAGGTGCGGGAAATATTCTCGGTGCAAGTCAGCATGGACATATGGAATCCGTCGGTTATGAAATGTATATCAAGCTTCTTTCGGACGCTATTGCCGAGGAAAGAGGCGAAACGCCTACTGTTTCTTCCGAGGACTGCACTATTGATATTGCCCTTGATGCTCATATTCCGGAAAGCTATATAGGCTCGCTCAATCAGCGTGTTGATATGTATAAGCGCATTGCGGCAATTCGTGATCAAAACGATGCTGCGGATGTTATTGATGAGCTTATAGACCGTTTCGGTGATATGCCCTCAAGCGTTATGGGTCTTATTGAGGTTGCAACTTTGAGAAATATGGCGTCCTCTCTTGGAATTGTTGATATTCGTCAATTTGATTCGGAAATTCGTTTTTATCCGAGGGAGCTTGACCTTGAGCGCATAAGCATGGCAACACAGAAAATGCAGGGCAGGCTTACGATGGACCTTATGAGTCAAAAACCTCATTTGACCGTTGTGCTTAAAACTGCGGAGCGACCTATTGAGCTTATGAAAAAGGTTTTGCTTGCGATGAAATATGACGGTGAATAAAAAAAGGTGTACCGAAAGGTACACCTTTTTTGGTTAGTATTTGAAAAACCATATAGTTTTCAACATTATATCGGTTTTATGTTTAAAATTTGGGTAGTTTTTATGCTAAGAATTTACTTTTTTTAGGGATTAAGTAATGGGTACTCCACCCCATTTCT